>JBGTHE010000311.1:0-1850 GCA_041746335.1 Lysobacterales bacterium
GTATATTAGTCATGAAAATGAAATATTCATATTAAGAAAAAGTTAATTGAAGTTGAGTTTATCCCGTTGGAATCCGGATGTACAGAAGCATACACTGCAAGCCTGAAAACAGCTATACAGATATGTTTTCAGGTTTTTTAAGCTTTTGTTCAATAATTGAACAGAATAAATATGAAGCGCAATATGCGCGTAAAGGAGAAAGTCTATGTTAACTAAAACTGTACTGGATACCATCCAGAAAGCCGCCGGACTGGCGACTTTTACAGCGGCAGTTCCGAAAGAGGTATTGAGCAAAGCAGCTAATGCGCAGAGCTACGATCCACACGCAGCCCTGGTTCGGCGTAACCGTCGCATGCGTCGTGCCGAGCGTAATGCATTCCGTTCTAACGGTGGATGGACGGTGCGGATGTGGTGATGGAAAAATCTGCTGAAGATCAAAATCACCCACTAAACTAAAGGGGCCCCAACCGGGCCCCTGTTTTTGTCCTCATTTTTTCCTGCCATCGATCGCCAGCGCTGACTCAGCCGGACTTTTACACGACACGTGTCGCGTTTGCTTACTATTTTTCAAGCGCACAATCTGGAAATCAATGGGCTTGAAGCTGAAGTTGTTCGACTGCCCGGCGGAACAGGCAGTCATGGCCGCCACGAGTGGCATCTCGGCGCGCAGCCTGACGAAGTCCCCCGCTTTGCTGCGTGGCGGACGAACGCTGAACTCTCCGCTTGAAGCGTCTACTTCAACATTCATGAAAACATTGAACGCGATGGGAATTCTGTCCACACCGATGTCGTAAGGAGCCAGCGCCTCGGCCAGATTGCCCTCGCAACCCGGGCGGTCCTCGTTCTCCCCATAAATCATCCGGAAGGTATCCTGCGAACAGGGAGTCAAGGTAAAGTCATGACGGCCGCAGGTATCCTCCACAATGGTGAACATCGGTCGACTGCGGTTCGAGTACAGAATGTCCCCCGTTGTAAGCCACAGGTGTGAGGCATAATCGAGAGAGCGACCTGAAGACAGGTACTCTCCATGATCGGGATCGCCAAAAGCGACCAGGTCACTCACTTGCTGGCCTTCGGGATCGATGATTACCAGTTCATCTCCCATGCCGAGCTCGGCAGTCTCCCCTGAGCAGGGTGCGATTCTGACCGTCGCCGAGTTCGTTCTCACTGCTTCCGGGTAAAATCATAGGGGCACTGCCAATTGTCAGCCACCTCACGGCCACTGTACTGTCTGGCTTCACTCGACTCGCCGAAATCTGCCAGATTAGGATTTATGGACCCTTGCAGCTCGATATCACGTGCCCGTGTGGCCGTTTGCATCTTCTCAAAGCGTCCATCTTCTTTCAGCCTCTCGAACTGGCGGTGAGAGTTGAATACCAGCGCCGGGTGGCTGAAGCGTCTGGCGAGTCGCGACGCCCGCGGATGAAGCCCAATCACGAAGAACGGATGCCCTGCCATGCTCAAGCTGAATTGTGGACTATTCACCTCACTGCTGACATCGGCGGCGGGAAGATTGCCCGCTGACACATCAAGCTTGTGCATGCGCCACAACTGCGACCACATCGAGGACTCAAAGCGAAACTCATTCATTGCAAACGGCCCGCGGAATATGGCTGCATAAGAATGGACCAGGCTCTCGTCGGTAGCGCTGGCGTCGATCTTGGCAACAAACCGGGAAAGACCTTCCAGAAGCGGTTGGTCATTGTTGCGGTCACCTAAAGCACCAAACTCGTGAGCTTCGATTGAGCCGCGGGCTAAAGCGAATTTGGCCCCCACGCAGGGGAAAGTAGCGTCATCCACGAACTCCAGGAAGGTTTCGCCCAAATCACTTTCGCCGTCATCCAGGGCGG
>JBGTHE010000312.1:0-4550 GCA_041746335.1 Lysobacterales bacterium
CGCCGTGCCGGAAGAGTCGGTGTTCCTTCTGGAAGTGCAGGGAGCCGGCATTGCGCCCGGAAGCTTCGCGATTCAGCTCGCCTTTTTCCGCAACGACAACCGATGTGCCCCCTTTGGCGAGGTAGTACGCAGCCGCACAGCCTACGATACCGCCCCCAACGACCAGCACGTCACATTTCAAAGCGTCTCGCCCGCAGCTCCAATTCAGTCCAGCCTGCCCAGGACCTTCAAGGTGTTCCGGATCACCGCTTTCCCAGCGTCTGAAATGCCCAACACCGGTGGTCTTGGATATCCGCCGGGAAGTCCCTGGGCATTCAGGGCTTCTTTCATCAGGGCCTGCACGCTTCCGAATCGGGGCCGGTAGCCGGGGGTGAACCAGTCCGACATCAGGATCCGATCCATCTCGCCAATGCGCAGCGCCGCTTCCAGATCGCCGTTCCACAGGTGGTTGAAGAAATCCGGCTGATGATGTCCCAGAACGCCGCCCGAGCCGATCATGCCGTCGGCGCCGTGATGCATCACCAGGGAGGCACCGAATTCGTTGGTGGGGACCCCGTAATAGCGCAGCTTGTCCTTCATGCCGAAGAAACATTCTATGAAACGATCCGTATTGCCCGTCGAGTTCTTGATCGCGACGATGTTCTCGAGCTCCGCCAGACGGCGGAACAGGTCCAGGCTGATGTCGACCCCGGTGCCGAGCGGCCAGTTGTAAATACAGATTGGCAAATCGGAGTTGTCGTTTACGGTCCGGTAAAACTCGAAAATCTCATCGTCGGTGGGAACGACATAAGGAGGCGGCGTCAGCAGGATGCCGTCAAAACCACACTCTTTGGCGGCGCGCGCATAGCGGATGCTTTCCGCCGGCGTGAAGGCATTGCATCCCGCCAGAAGGGGGAGCTTGCCGCCCAGGGTCTGCCCCGACTTCCGGAACAGTGCCACCCGCTCCTCGGCCGTGAGGCTGAACCACTCACCCGTCGTGCCGGCGAGGACTATGCCATGCATGCCCTCGCCGTATTGCCATTGCAGAAGATCTTCCAGCATCTTCTCGTCAAGGCGGAGATTGCGATCGAAGGGCGTCGTGATCGCGGGAATGTAGCCGCGCCAATTAACCGAGTTCTTGTCCACGCGGTTCCCGATCAGCGCTTGCGGGTTTCGGCCAATTCGAGCTGGTTTCCAAAGGGATCCAGCACGTACCGGTTTCTTTTTCCGGCGTGTGGGCCTTCATCCACCATGATCGTCCCCGGCATCGGCTTGCAGCCCAAAGCTTCGAGCTGCTCCACCGCGGCATCCAGATCGTTGACGCGCAGGGCCAGGTGATGTCCACCCACGTCACAATTGCGGATGGCCTCTTTCTTCGCGTCGGAGGGTGCATCGTATTGAAAGACTTCCAACCTGAGCGTCGGGGTTAACTGGATCTCCGCAAGGGTCAGCGTGGCGCCCGGTACGTTGACGTGATCCTCCATCCAGTCAGCGCCGGTTGGACCCCTGGGCATCTCTGCGGCAGCCATCGGCCCCAGGCGAATGATTTCGCGAGCACCGAAGGCTTTGCAGTAAAAGGCCACCACGGCATCGAGGTCGGTAACGGTCCAGCCCACGTGATCCACACCTTCGAACCAGCTGGGTGGATTCAGGACTTCCGCATGGGCAGGGTTGGTTGATGCAGACATGTCTTTCTCCTCATTGATTTTGGCTCACCGAATGTATATGGCGCTGGGGTTCATGGCGAGAGCTGGCCCCAGGTCTCCGGCGCTACTGGAACGGATCAGGTTTTCCGCAGGCCGCCGGCGGAACATCGCAACTTATGGTGGTGAAAACTTCCGACTTCAGCACCCACTCGGAATTTACCGTGGTGTGCCACTTGGCGGCGTACGGCCCGGCATATTGGGCCGGCGCGCTTTCCACTGTCTGGGTGCACAGCCATCGCCCCACTTCCTGCGCCAGGCCCCAATCAGCATTCACGATGATTTTTTCCGGCGTAGAGTATAGGACAAATAAACACCATATTGCCGGAATTCCACATGTATCGAATGTCGCAGTAAATTGGCATTCGCCTAAAGGTGCCTATCCTTGGTCGTTCGATACACAGCAAAACGTTACCTCAGTTGATCGGCAAAAGCAGTAAGAACCCGATTTTGTCTCTGTTTTGCGGATCGGTGATCGGGCGAAAGCGTCCTGTCGTCACCAGGTTGGTGATGGTATATCAGGGCTAAAGTTGAATTTACGCCGTCAGTCGACGTACCCTGGGTTAATGCAGATCACACCAAAGCCCGCAACGGCTATTGGTGCATCACTGCCAGCGCAGTACTAGGCGACATCCATCCACCTGCCAGTGAGCCGATTTGAAAATAAGTACGAGCCAGGCGTACCGAATCACAGCACGTCCAGATTTCCCTCGTGCTGTAAAGGTTGGCAAAGTTCGGCGATGGTTTCCGGCTGAATTTGAGAATTGGAAAAAGAGGCTTCCAGTGAACGCTCATCCATGTTGCCTTAAATTTCGCAACAGGCAACCGCCTCAAAAAGTGTCAGGCTATTTTTTGCGCCACAGCCCCACAGAAGGGACAATACTATGTCGCCAAGTATTGAAGAAATTACGAGACAATTAGTTCTGCTCGATCCGACTGAGTAGTATCGCGACTTATTACGAGTCAGCAATTCTGAGGCGCGTACAGTGGTGTTGGCTTGCATGCATCGCACGGATAAAGACGCCAGATACATCCTTGAGTTGACTCGCAAAATGCGGGAAACGCATGATGATGTTGTAACGATGACTGAATACGATATCGCCTTTCATGTTGCCATCGCGCAGTCGTCACGTAATCCACTGATGCCGGTATTGATCACGTCGCTGACATCGGCCATGCGCGACACAAACCCCATCGTCTGGAAAACAGGTACTCACGACGACGAACGCTTGGAGGTCATTGACTGGCACGCTACCGTCGCTGAAGCCATTATGGATCGTGATGCTGGAAAAGCAGGCAAAGCCATGTCGCGCCATTTTGATGAAGCAACGCTTGGTTTGGTCAATTCTGGTTTTAATTGAGGGCAACTCTGCTAAATGCAGGGTTACAGCGGCACAACAAAATCACAGACTTTTTGTATAACCTGCTCTTTAAGCATTCAAGGATTAATTAAGCAGAGCATCGTGAAGTGACCGCGCCAGTCAGGGCTGCCGAGCTACAATGTACTCCTGGTCATTGAGTGCCTTTACGCGAAGACCTGTGCCGGTTCGGCCCTTTTTCAAAGCTTGTTCTTGTCTGGGTGATCGGGGATCATTCCAAAACTTGATGGATCTTTTTTTGGAGAAAAGGAACATGAGTAACAAGTTCACTTCATTCAGCGAGTTCTATCCTTATTACCTGGAGGAGCACAGCAATTCCACCTGCCGTAAGCTGCATTTCGTGGGCACTTGGCTGGTGCTGGGTGTCATTGCCTTCAGTATCTGGAAGGGTGATGTCCGCTGGCTGCTGCTGGCGCCACTGGTGGGTTACGGCTTTGCCTGGGTAGGGCATTTCTTTTTCGAAAAAAACCGGCCCGCAACCTTCACGTATCCCTGGTATAGCCTGGCGGGGGACTGGATGCTGTGGAAGGATCTGCTGCTCGGCCGTCAGAAATTCTGAATCCCGGCAATTCCGCCAAACGCATGTCCCGACATCGCGGATCAAAAAGTTTGCACAGGTCAATCTGATCAATAAGCCGCGACCCATAACTTCGCCAGGCGACGAGGCAGCACGACTGCGGCGAATGAAACGCTGGCCGCTGCTGCTGCTGGTTGTTATGGCAGCGGTTTTTCTGCTGACTCTGAATCGCCCGGAAACCTGGGCTGGCTGGGTGCATGCCTTTGCCGAAGCGGGCATGGTGGGCGCACTGGCAGACTGGTTTGCGGTGGTTGCCCTGTTTCGCCATCCCTTGGGCTTGCCCATCCCACATACGGCCATTATCCCCAGGCGCAAAGACGAAATTGGCCACAGCCTGGCCCGCTTCGTGGCCGAACATTTTCTCCATCCCGAGGTGGTGCGCGCCAAGCTTGAACAGTCTGCCATGTCGGCTCACATCGTTAATTGGCTGCAGTCGGAGGCGGGTCGCCGACGCCTGGTCGATACCGTGCTTCGATTCCTGCGCTGGGGTACCGGTGCCTGGCGCGAGGATAATGTCCGGGCTTTCCTTCGCCGCTTCAGTGTGCAGCAATTACAGCGCGCCGAAATGGGCCCTTTGCTCAGTCGCTTGCTGGAATGGCTGGTGCAGGACGGGCGTCATCAAGATCTTTTAACTCAGGTGCTGCGATATTCCGTGGTCATTTTGCACGACCACCGCGAAGCGATTCGCGGCAACGTGAAGAAAGGGAGCCCATGGTGGTTACCAGGCTTTGTCGATGATCGGATTGTCCAGCAGATGCTGGATCGCATCGAGAGCCTGTTGTTCCAGATGGCCCTGGATCCGGATCATGGCATGCGGGCAGAGTTCGACCAGTGGCTGAATCAATGGATCAGTGATTTGCGCAGCTCGCCTCAGTTGCAGCAACGCATTGAGGAATTCAAAGACTCAGTGCT
>JBGTHE010000313.1:0-7364 GCA_041746335.1 Lysobacterales bacterium
GGATCGATATCACCCGTGATTCGAAGTTCTTGCAGGGTTCCGATCAGTTTGTCTGGACATCAGAGAAAAGCGGTTACCGGCATGCCTATCTCTACGACTACAGCGGCAAAGAAACACAGCTCACTTCCGGCGACTGGGAGATTGATTCCCTGATCGGTGTGGATGAGAAAAACCGCTGGCTGTACTTCTACGCCAAAAAAGATTCCTTTATTGACCAGCATGTCTATCGCGTAAGCCTGGACGGATCGGAAGTCGAGAAACTTACCGATCAGCCAGGCTGGTATGACTGGCACATGTCACCGGATGCCACGAAGGTGGTGCAAGTTTGGTCTGATGCAGCCACGCCACCCGTTATCAGCCTGCGCGATCCCCAGGGCAAGTCCGGAAAAGTGTTGTTGCACAACGATCTGGCGGGCCTGAAGAAATACAGCGTTCCCAATCCGGAATTTTTCAAGTTTGAAACCGAGGACGGCATCACGCTAGATGCTTACATGATGAAGCCTTCCCACTTTGACCCCTCGAAAAAATACCCGGTTATAGCGTTCGATTACGGCAATGCGGGATCACAGATGGTGATCAATGCCTGGGGCAGCGCGCGCGGCATGCACCGTGACATGTGGCATCGCTACATGGCGGAGCAGGGTTTCATCATATTCACCATGGATAATCGCACCTCCGCGGGTCGCGGCAAAGTCGCCAAGAATCTGACCTATGGTGAATACGGCAAGTGGGCGATACTGGATCAATTACAGGGCGTCCGTTACCTCAAATCGCTCCCTTACGTTGATCCTGAACGCCTCGGTTTCTGGGGCTGGAGCGGGGGAGGATACCTGGCCGCTGCATTGATGACCAAGGGAGCACCCGCCTACAAGGTTGGCGTCAGCGTGGCGCCGGTAATTGATCTGATCAATTATCAGGCGACGGGAGTTGAACGCTGGATGGATCAACTGGACGTCAATCCTGAAGGTTATGCACGGGTTAACCCCAGCAATTTTGCGGATCAGCTCGAAGGCGATCTGTTGTTGATCCACGGCACCGGAGATGAAAACGTCAAGTTCGCGTTTACCCTGCAGTTCGCTGACGCGCTGATCAAGGCTAACAAACAATTCGACATGATGGTGTATCCGAATGAGCATCATGGCATCGAGGGTGCACGCCAGCACGTTTACACCAAAATTGCCAATTACTTCAAAGAAAAACTGTAAGTCGGATCGTCAGGTTCAGTCCGGGTTGCCAGGGCAGGGGGTGCCGGAACAGACATTGACGGAGTCCGCGGAAGCAACGAGAACGATTACTGCTGCAGCCGCCAGTGCGCCCAGGATCCACTTCGTGGCTTCGCCGTCACTTCCAGGCTTGCGTACGCTGATACTGCGCATGTCATCGTAACGGATAAATCCGAACTGTCCGGAGATGCCGTCCTTGGTGATGTCCGTCACGGGGAATTCCAGCCTCTCATTGTCATGAGTCACCACCTCGACGCGGTCGCCTGGAAAGACGGGGCTGTTGTCACCGCCCGCCTGCACGTCGGGGATGTGAACTGTCTGCATGCTGGAGCAGGCGGCGAGATGAAGGATGAGCAAGGCAAGTGCAAGCTGACGCATGGTTTCTCCGATTCGATAGGTCAGCTCTGAATGATTCCGAGTTTTCTCAGTCCGATTCCTGGCCGTCAAATTCAGTCTCAACCCGACAGGGCTCGAACCAGCGCGTATCCTGCCTGATTTTCAAGAGTTTCCGCAATACACGGTTGCATTGCTATTTTAAAAGCGCAAATCTGGGAAATTGATGAAAAAAGGATGTATTCATTGAATAAATAGCGGCACTTCCCCTGTGCCACGGAAACCCAAACTCAATCAGGGTTTCGCTTTAAACCGATAAAGCTTTCAATCCGTGCCCAAATCGTTGCGGTGAATGTGGCCGCCTTTCATGACCAGTTGAATGTCCCGCAAGGCCTTGATGTCTCTGGTCGGGTCTTCTGCCAGCGCCACGATGTCGGCGTATTTGCCCACTTCCAGTGAGCCGATGTCAGCTTCTGCGCCGAGCATGCGGGCCGTCTCGATGGTCGCAGAGCGCAAAGCCTGTAATGGCGTCATGCCCGCTTCCACGTAATACTGAGCTTCCCGCGCCGTAGACGTGGTGCCATCGTTGGGCTCCGCAGGCATCTGGTCGGTTCCCAGCGCGATGTTCACGCCTTCCTCGATCGCCATTTGCAGCACCTTCCAGTGCTCTTTACCGACCGAGTCGAGACGATCCAGATACCAGGGCGGTGATCCGATCTTTTCGAAAAATGGCTTGGTGGCGGGCTGGCTGACGACCATGGTGGGCACGTACCAGGTACCGGCTTCGGCCATCCTTTTCAGGGTGGGCCGATCGAGGAAGTAGCCATGTTCGATGCTGTCGACACCGGCCTCAACAGCGATGTTTGTCGCGGCAGCCGATCCGGAATGCGCCGCCACCTTCGCCCCGAACCGGTGAGCAGCGTTCACCACGGCGCGGATTTCTTCCGGCGTCATCAACGCCTGGGAAAGGTCTCCACCTTGTGTGGCGATGCCGCCGGAGATCATGATCTTGACCCAGGAGGCCCCGGCGCTGATTTCCCGCCGCGCTGCCTTGATCAGCTCATCGGGTCCATCGTTGTAGGTTTCACCCGGCGCAGAGCCGTGGCCACCGGTTATCACCAATGCTTCACCAGCACTGAATATGCGCGGACCCACGGCCTGCCCTTTGGCAATGGCCTTTTTCAGAGCGATGTCCTCATGGCCCGGAAACTTGGGGGGCCAGGAATTTCCCGGAGAGCGGATGGTGGTGACACCCGCGGACAGGCTTTCGCGGGCATTCGCAGCAACCCGCAGGGCCCGTTCGCCTTCGGTTTCGTTGGCGGTTTCCTGGGCCATCTTTCCCGGCAAGGCGAGTCCGAGATGAACGTGCATGTTCATCAGGCCCGGAATGAGGAAAGTACCCGTCACATTGACAACGGGTGTGCCAGGGTGGATGGCTATATCGCGTGAGCTGCCGATGGCAGCTATCCGTTCGCCTTCGATCAGCACCACTGCGTCGTGCAGTGGTGGTCCACCCTCTAAATCGACGATGGAGCCTCCGACAAGCGCAATGCTTGTCTGGGCTTCGGCGGTGAGGGATCCACAGAGAGACCCGCAAAGCGCCGCGCAGATGAGGGCCGTGCGCAGCATTCTCTTATCGTGTCGGCAACTTGCCATCGACCCGATCAGCGACCCGATCAGCGACTCGGTCAGTCACCCAGGTCGTTGCGGTAAACTTTGCCGCCTTTCATAACCAGTTGGATGTCACGCAGGGCTTTGATGTCTTTGGTCGGGTCTTCTGCCAGCACCACTATGTCGGCGTATTTGCCAACTTCCAGTGAGCCGATTTCGGCTTCAGCACCCAGCATACGGGCCGTCTCGATGGTCGCAGAGCGCAAAGCCTGCAAAGGCGTCATGCCCGCTTCCACATAATACTGCGCTTCGCGTGCGGTAGCGGTGGTGCCATCGTTGGGTTCACCGGGCAGCTGGTCAGTCCCAAGACCGATATTCACGCCTTCTTCAATGGCCATCTGCAATGCCTGCCAGTGCACTTTGCCCACCGAATCGCGACGATCCAGATACCATTGTGGCGAGCCTATCTTTTCAAAAAAGGGTGCTGTTGCCGGCTGGCTGACCACGATGGTGGGCACATACCAGGTACCTGCCTTGGCCATTTTCTTCAGCACCGGACGGTCCAGATAATAGCCGTGCTCAATACTGTCGACTCCGGCATCCACCGCGACGCTAGTTGCTTGTGGCGAGCCGGAATGGGCGGCCACTTTGGCACCAAAGCGGTGTGCAGCGTCGACTACCGCATTGATTTCCTCAGGCGTCATCAGCGCTTCGGCAATACCCCCGCCATTGGTTGCGATGCCACCTGAAATCATGATCTTTACCCATGAGGCGCCAGCGCTGATTTCGCGACGGGCAGCCTTTACCAGTTCGTAGGGTCCGTCGTTGTAAGTCTGGCCATGCTCGGAACCATGTCCTCCGGTGATAGCCAGGCCTTCACCGGCGCTGTAGATACGCGGGCCGTCAGCCTGTCCGCGATTAATGGCCTTCTTCAGGGCCAGGTCACCGTGCCTTTGATCACCCGGCAACCGAATCGTAGTAACACCTGCCTGCAGTGTCTCGCGAGCATGCTGCGCCATCCGCAGCGTCAGTTCGCCCTCCGTTTCATGAGCGAGTTCCGCCTCCAGCTTGCCGGGCAGCACCAGGCCTAGATGAACGTGCATGTTCATCAGTCCGGGGATCAGCCAGGCACCCTGTACGTCGATAACTTCAGTGCCTTCGGGAATGCTCACGTCCCCGCTTCGGCCGAGCGCTACGATGCGTTCGCCTTCGATCAGCACAACGGCATCCGTGATGGCTGTGCCAGTGTCGATATTGACGACTGAGCCACCCACCAGGGCTTTGCGATCCTGTGCCGGGGTTTGTGCCTCGGTCTGTGCTTGTGCGGTAGACAACATGCAGGCACATATCAATAGAATGCTGCAGTGTTTGATCAGATTTCGGTTGATTGGGTTCATCGGCTTTTCCTGTCTTACGGGGAGCTTCAAAGCTACCCCCGCGGGAATCCGCGGGGGATTGGCTAAAAAAAATACAAAAACTCAAACTGCTGGCCCCGGAACCGGTTTCCGGGGCCAGCGAACTGTCAATTACCAAACATATACGTTGCCCGCAAACCAAAGCTTTGGTAGGAAGGCTCAAGGTGGATACCGCTTGCGAAAGCCTTCTGGTAAGCGTTGGTGTAGTAGTCTGCGTCGAACAGGTTGTCTATATAAGCAACGAGAAGCAGGTTGTTGTATTCCGCGCCAACGCGCAGGTTGAAGAAGTTAAAGCTCGGTACATCCCATGGGAAGCCAGAGTAAATCAACGCAAAGGTATCAGGCTTGATTTCATCGCGATATTTCCACTCCAGCCGTACGTATCCAGCCCAGTTGGCGTTATAGTCGAAGCCATACTCAACGTCAGCATTTGCTGTCCACTTTGGCGAGTTCGGAATGGTTCGACCATCGAGATCCCGGTTTGCCCCGTCAATCAATGCAGTAAACTCATCAAACTTGGCATCCAGATAGCCAACCCCGAAATTCATGGTGATGTCTTCAGTCAGCAGCAACGTGCCGGTGAGTTCAGCACCCGTGGAGGTTGCTGACTCCGCGTTATTTACGCCGCCGTACAAAACGAAATCACCGTCCTCATTGATCAGGTTCTCCTGAAAGGCCACCTGCATGTCGGACCAGTCCATGTAAAACACGGCAAAGTTGAGCCGTGCCCTTTGGTCCCACACATCGGTCTTGAGTCCGACTTCATAGTTCCACAATTCCTCAGGATCGTAGGATTCTGCTTCTGGATTCGGTGCGATCTGCACGCCGCCCGACTTGTAACCCTTGGAGATGGTTCCATACCAGGTCATGTTATCCGTGGGCTGGAAGGTAGCCGCAATGCGCGGAGAAAAGTCCGTGAAGGAATTTTCGGCCGAAATGATCGTCTCCAGGGCGCCGGAGAATCCTACAATGTCGGTGCTTTTGTCTTCACTGCTGAACCGGCCGCCGCCGGAAAGAGTCCATTGGTCGTTCAAGGTGTAGTCCACCTGGCCGAAAACAGCCCAGGTATCGGTATCTTCCGAGGAGTCATCGGCGTCGATCAGGAAGCCGTCGGGCAATCCGAACACTCGTTCTGCGCCAACATAGGTGCGATTCCACGACTCGTTCTCATCCTGGGCATACAACACGCCAAGGCTCCACTGCCAGTCACTGGCGGTGATGTTCTGCACACGGAATTCGGTGCTGATACTCTGCCGGTTCAGATTGCGGAACTCATTGAAGAAGTCCCGGCTGCCGCCGTCGATGTCGCCGGCCAGGAAGAAATCTGAATTGATATAGCCGGTGATACTGGTAAACAGCAGATTGTCAGTTGTGTAATCGCCCCGTATTACACCATTACGCATGTTTGTACCGAGACTCTGGGGGCTGCCGAAGTTGGTGCGGTCACGGTTGTCCGGGTAGAAGCCTACTGTGTCTATGAAGGGATCGGATTTGCCATCGCCATCGCGATCCGGAAACAGTCCAGCATACAGAACGTTACCCGCAAACAGGGAGAACACACCTGAAGGAATACCTTCACGCATGCCCACTTCTTCTTCTGAGTACTGGAAGCTGGCATCAATGGTCAGGGCTTCATTGGGCGTCCAGCGCAAGGCACCTTTGGCATAGCCATAGTCCGAGTCGTTGCCTCCGCCAATCGGATTGATGTTTTTGATGTATCCGTCCGAGGTGGTGCTCTTGACGGTGAATCGCATGGCCAGTGTGTCTTCGATCAGAGGGGTGTTCAGCACACCTTCGGCATCCAGCGTATTGAAACTGGAGTAATCGATCATTCCCGACCCTTCGAACACGTTGCTAGGCTTCTTGGTAACGATGCTGATACCACCACCGAGAGCGTTACGTCCGAAATATGTGGCCTGCGGTCCACGCAGGATTTCGATCTGCTCTATGTCAAAGATTGGCGGATTGATGGTGCTGTTCGCTACGCTGAAATCATCGACATAGAAGCCGGTGGTGCCGTTGGGCGACTCGTGTCCGAGAAAGTTCGTCACGCCGCGGATACTGATCTGTCGGCGGGATCGTGCACCATTGCTGATCACACTGGCATTGGGCGCCGAAGTTACGTAATCACTGATGTCGGCGAACATGGCTTTTACAATGGTTTCGGAATCGAATGCAGTGATGGCGATAGGCACATCCTGAAGATTCTGTTCACGTTTCTGAGCGGTTACGATGACCTCTTCAATGGCCAGCCTGCGTTGCTCATCCTGCTCTTGTGCGAAAGTGCTGTCAGGACCAAGAGCGAGCATGATGCTGGCGGGTAACAGGGCCATTGCGAGTCTGCCGGGCAAAAGTGCCGGGCGCTTTCTGTAGATCGATTTAGAATGTTGACTGTATTTCATGGAGTTTCCTCAGTTTTAAACTGGTTGCTAATCGTCAGGCTTTTATTCACTGGCCGGCGCCAGCATCCCCGGCTGGCACGGGTGAATCTCTTCCTAGTAGTGACTCCCGCACCAGGACAGGGGGCAGGGAGCCCACCGTCAGTAATGCGTCATAAAATTGACTGGGTGGATTGGGCGCACCGTTAACTTCAATCCATTCTTCGCGGATTTTCATGAGTTCCTGCATGCCAATCAGATAACCCAGGACATAGGTGGGCCTGAGGGTATACATGCCCACCTCAAGTTCTGCTGCATATCGCTCGAAGCGAACACGTTCCGCCAGGAAATCGACGGCTTCCTCAAAGGTCATGCGGCCGGTATGGAGGCTTACGTCCAGAATG
>JBGTHE010000314.1:0-3741 GCA_041746335.1 Lysobacterales bacterium
AGCGGTGATAGTCCAGAACAATGACCGTGTATTGGGTACCAGCAGCAACAGCGCAAGCACAAACAGCAGATGATCGACGCCCAGCAGGATATGCTCCAGCCCCAACCAGCCATAGGTGCTCGCCACTCGCGGCAAGGACTCTGTTCCAGTCAGCACAAAGTAAGGCTCGGAGGGTGTGAGCCTGACCACCTGATGCGTTCCATCCAGCCGCTCAAAACGCCCAAGGGTGTCGATAAAAGTGGAAGACAAACCCTCGACCACCACAGTCTGCCCCACCAGGCCACCCGGGCAATGCGTACTCCAGCGTTCGACGAAAGTCCCGCCTTCGACCCAGCGTAAAGCTTCACTGGTAGTCTCACATTGCTTCGGCATGGCAATGTAAATGCCCAAGCGCATTTCGCCTTTGGCCGGGACTCGCCATAGCACTTCGAACTGTTCGGCAGCGGTTTGCTGGATACGCAGGTAGGCTGGCCGGATTTCGTGGGCCCACAATGCATCGGCTGATACCAGGAGGGTGAGCAGCAACAAGAACACCTGGGGGGTGCGGAGTTTGCTGCACCAGAGTCTATGGCAGGAACTCGGGCCTGACGCCTGGCAGCGCAACCTCATTATTTTACGGCTTCTTCCACGTTCGCCGCTTCTGCCGACAAGCCAACTTCGAGGGGCTCTATTTCAATCGTGTAATTTCCGGCCAGACGCTGGTACAGGCTATCCACCGCTTCACGCCGACGCACACTGAACCAGTCACGTTGCACCCCATCGCGTACTTGCTCCAACGAGGGTTCACTGCCGGGTACGTGATGAGTGATCAACACCAGGTGCAGGCCAAAACCGGATTGCAATGGTCCAGCCCACTGGCCGATTGTTTGGTCGGTCCCCTGGTCTTTAGCCTGGCCAGCCTGGCCGATTTCCTGCGCGCTTGCCTGACCGCCGTCCGCTCCGGCTATTTGTGCCGAAACCACCGCCGCCAGCTGAGTGCTGAAATCGCTGCCGAACACGCGTGCGATTTCACTCAAGCGCGCATCGTCAATTCTGTGGGGTAAGGCAATGGGGTCACCCATTGCGGAATAGTCCACCGATTCTGGTGCCGCCTGCAATTCGGCAAGCAGTGCCCGGGAATCTACAACAGGGTCGTCACGCAGATCAGGGCTGAAATAAATCTGGCGAAAGCTGAAACTTGGCTCAATCAGATATTCATCCTTGTTTTCATCCAGGAACGCTTGCAACTGGGCATCATCGGGTGCGCTCAGGCTGGCTACATCTTCGGCAAGCAACTCCAGTTTTTGCCTCAGGCGGCGACGAATGATGACGTCATCGTCATTCAAGCCCATGGCCATGGCTTCACGATAGGCGATTTCTTCGCGGACGTAATCGTCCAGCAAACCCTTGAACTCCGCAGGTGTGGGTGGACGCTGCCAGGTACGGGTAAAAGTGTTGATCAGGTTGTCCTGCTGCCCGCTACTGATCCATATTTCGTCGGGACGGCGTTCATTCGACATCCAGCCGTAGACCAGAAAAATCAGGGCGCCGAGAATAAGGAAGTGCAGCAGAGGCTCTTTCAGCCATCTCAACATGGGTCTCTCCAGGAATGCATCAGCAAGGTCGATTCAGTCCTGGTCTATCCCCTGTAGCTTCCGCTCTGCACTGCGGGCATTCATCTGCTCTGCAGCCATGCGGTAGGCGACATAGTATTTATAAATATTGGCGACGTATTTAACTGTTTCGGACCCCACCTCTTTGGCGGCCACCACCTCAACGTTGCCAAACCAGCGATTCGGATCGAGGCCCTGTTCACCAGCCTTTTTGCGCATTGAGGCAACTTTGGCCGGTCCGGCGTTGTACGCCGCCATCGCCAGCAAAGTCTGATTCAATGGATCAATCGCAGGATCAGAAAAGTACCGCGAACGCAGGAACTGCAAATACTTGACGCCCGCATGGATGTTGTTTTCTTCTGAGCTGATATCCGGAATGCCAACATTCTTGTCTGCAGCCGTGCTGGGTAACAATTGCATGATGCCCACAGCGCCTACATGGCTGCGGGCCGATTGATCGAGCCGCGACTCCTGGTAACCCTGGGCAGCCACCAACAGAGCATCCATGCCGTATTGCTCGCCATACTTTTGAAAAAATTGAACCACGGCTTCAAAGCGCCCGTAAGCTGCGGTATCCAGCGCATTCTCAACCCACTTGAAATCCCGCAAGTAACGATTCAGCAGAATATTGCCTTGAAGGCTGCCTGCGCTGTAATTCTTCACATGCGCATTGATGGCTGCCGCAAACTCTGGGCTATTTTTGCGAAAGGCGTAAGCCACGAGGCCACCGTCCCGCAATACCAGATCGGAGCGGGCGACGAGTGTTGGAAATACCTCTTTAAAAATATCGGCCTTGTAGTCATCCACCACAACCCAGGGCAACAAACCTCCCGAAACCATTTCCAGTAAATCTTCATCTTCCAGCAGTTCAGAAATGGGCTGTATGTCGACCGGCGACTTGCCCGCAGCAACCAACCTTTCATTCAGCGCCTGCAAACTGGCAAAGTAACTGCTGCTCAGGCGTACATGAACGGTTTTGCCTGCCAGGTCGTCCAGTGTTTGCAGCGGTTCAGCCGTTGGGCCGGTTACCAGAATTTCCTTAATGGGTTTGCTGACGGGTACGCTGAAATCCACTTGGTCCAGCCGTTGCGGAGTTATGGTCCAGCCGGCAACAATGATGTCACCGCGGCCTTCCAGCAAACCGGGAAGCAACTGCTCACGATTCACGGGAATAAAGACAACGTGAACCCTTTCAGCGATATTCCGGTTCTGGTTCAGGCTTTCCTCAAAAGCCTTCATGGTTTCTACGGCGAATCCTCGCTGGATGGCACCTTCGAAGTAGTAACGGCCCAATCCATAAACCGTTAACACTCGCACCACCCGGCGTTCAATCATGCCGTCCAGATCGCCGGACCAAGGCTCGGTCAGGACTTTCAAGCCCAGTTTCGATTCCAGCTCTTCCAGGCTCATGACCTCGCTGGTCGAATCTTCAGCAGCAGCCAACTCCCGCGCGGGCTGATCCGTTGCTGTGTCTGCATCTGCAGCAGCTGTGGGGGCTTTGTTACTGGTGGTGGGAGTGGGCGGTTCAGCCGGCTCGCAACTGCTGATCAGTAGCGTGGACAGTAAAACCAGAATTAACCCATTGAACTTATCTTGAGTGTTTATCATTGCTTGCGGTGATGCGGCGGCCTATTTCTTCGCATTGTAATCCGAATTGCCAAGTAACAGATGGCACTCTTGAAGAAACTTCTGTTCAGTTGATCACAAGTTTCTGTTCCATTTTTGAGCAAATCGATCGCTTCATCGCAAAAAGTTTTTTTACAGAAAAATGACGATCGGATTTTTTTCAGTGACTTGGAATTTCTTTGTGACTCAAAGAATCATAAAACTTTTCTAAATGACATTTTTGTGGCATTGACAGCAAAAGCGGGTAGCCGTAGTCTGACCATCCGTTCGAAGAAGTCCGAACCGCCAGAAGGCCGACCCGCCGGAAGGCAAACAGGGCAACCGAATAGCGGAAAAAGTCCAGGTGGTACTGGACATGTCGCCCCGACCGGGCTCTGTCAGCAACGGTCGTACCATTAGGGGTGACTCGATAGGGAAAACGCGATCCCTGGAGATAGACGCCTGAAAACCTACGGGTTTAGACGTCGATAAAGAAAAACGAACGTAGAAGGTTCGTAACCGGAGTCGAGCGACAGAGCAAATC
>JBGTHE010000315.1:0-1957 GCA_041746335.1 Lysobacterales bacterium
CAAAGCCAGGCATAGCTGCGGTGAGTCCCTTCACATCACCGTGTGTCATCAATTCCAAAATCTTCTTATTCCAGCGGTCATATTTAGGCGCGGCAATTTTGTCCTTGGCAATATCAATCTCGCCGCGGAAAAATGCGCCCGACAGATTGCCGACTCCGACAACAGCAACACGCTTCTTCTGGCGCCGGGCCTGGGCTGCGGCCAGCCGCCCGAGTTTCTCAGTCAGAGCAAAATCGTGATACAGGTTATTCGAAGCGATCAGCATCGGGATTGTGCCACCCGGATTCAGAAAATTGGCGGCAATAATCGTTCCAGTATCAATGGGAAAGCCGTCGTAATTCACGGCTTTGGATTTGACGCCAGCCTTGCTTGCCGCGCTGACACACGCCTTGGCTAAGCGTGTGTCGATCTTTACGTCGTATGGCAGGTCGTCATACTCATGCCAGTTTTCGTCAACATGCACACCTGTCACCCGTGGCCGGGTCTGCCACAGTTGGTCCAAGACCGCAATCCACTGGGTCGAATAGACGAGCATCACATCGGGTTTGGAGGCGACCAGGGCCTGGCCCGCAGCTTCGTAGCCAGCGGCAATCTTTCCCCAGGCTGGATTATCGCGTTTGACATATGGCAGGGGCGAGCCTGGCACCAGAAAGGCTGAGACAATTGGCATACTCGTGCTCCAGTTCCACGTGTGCTCAGGCAGCGTTACTGAGCCTGGCTCCCGTCTGCGAACCAGCCAAACCAGCCTGTATCAAATTCCACTCCATCACCGCATTGCCAGTGCCGATCACTGTTCCATAGCCATGCAGTTCGCCTGGAATTTCCGGATAACCCATGGCGGCAAACATCCAGGTGAAGGCACCGGATTTGACCTCGGCAAACGCTTCGTCAATAAACTGGGGCAGGATTCTGAACACCTCTTTGGTTTTGCCCTGACGCAGTAAGTCGATAATTTTCATATCCCACTTATAGCCGCTGTAGCTCTGCGGCCGTTCCTGAGACATATCTTCAGGCGTGACTGGTTCTTCGTGGAAATGCCAGTGACACAAGGTGTTGGAAGCCAATAGCACTGCTCTACGGCCAGTCTTTTCAATTGCTGTGCGGGTGGCTCTGCCCAAGCGATCCATTTCTTCGAGGCCCTCTTCAGTCGATAGATAGTAAGGCGAATTATTGGCTGATAGACCCACAACAGGAATATCCCACTGGGGACGAATCATATGCAAGGTAGTGATAGTCCCATAGTCCACCCGGAAATTGGGATTCCGCATCATTTTGGTATACAGCCCCAGCTTGGCACCTTCGTGACAACACGCCTCAGCTAAGGCAATATCAACGTTCAGCTCGAACCGATAACGAAAGATATTCGGAAAGATCGGATCAACCGATTTACCACTCAGGTATGGCACGCCGAGAAAGTGATGACCCTGCTGGGTCATCCAGTGCGGCGAGTGGACCAGCAAGACATCCGGCTTGAGTTGTTCAATACTCTTCCTAGCTCGTTCATACGCCCAGCGCAGCTGCTCCCAGCCACCTTCAGCTGTTGGTTCATTCTGGGGCGGATTCTCGCCGTAGACTAAATGCGGGGGATGCGGAGCAAGAAATCCGGCCACTATTTGGCCACCCTTCCCTTTCTTTCCGTTTCGCTTTGGTTCAGATTTTTTGTCTGATGTAGCCATAACGTCCTCCGAGTAGAGCCCTGAGTTTCTCAACCCATATTGCAAGGCATGCATACCAGCTCGGTGCCGCGAACGCCAGTCGAGCAGGCTCTCTGGCACTCCGTAAGCTTTTGTCATTTGTCTCTATTTATGACGATAACAGCACAATTACGCTGGCAAGCGTAGCACCGCTTTCCCAATGCCTGGCCACACCCGGATGACGCCCAGCCCTCCTCGAATCAAGGTCCACACCACCATCACCAACCAGACTTGCGTGAAGGCCTGCGGCTGGCTCACCTCGA
>JBGTHE010000316.1:0-3348 GCA_041746335.1 Lysobacterales bacterium
ATTCTTTGAAAACTTTGTGGGCGTCGAAGACAACTGGTTGCCACCGGATAATTTTCAGGAAGACCCTGCGCCCGTCGTGGCCCACCGCACATCCCCGACCAATGTAGGGTTGCTGCTGCTCGCGAACGTTTCTGCACATGATTTGGGTTACCTCGGCTCGCTCGAGTTTCTTGAGCGCGGTGAATTGACCTTTGCCACCATCGAAAAGATGTCGAAGTTTCGCGGCCACCTTTTCAACTGGTACGACACCAGGAACCTTCAGCCGCTTCAGCCGCAGTACATCTCAACTGTAGACAGCGGCAACCTGGCCGGCCACCTGATTGCCTTCAAGCAATCATGCATCGAGATGCCGGACACGAAGCTATTTGACTCGCGTATCGTCGAAGGCCTTGCTGACACGATCAATGCGGTCTCCGAAGAAGCCGAAAAGCTCGGAGCCTTCAGGCAGCGAACCGATGTGGTAACGGTGAGCCAGTTGAGCGACGAGATTGAGGCCTGCCGTCGCTTGTTGACCGGCGTCGATCTTGAGAGCCTGCCCTCCTGGTTCCTTCTGTTTGAGTCGCTGCAGCAAACAACCCTGGAGATTGAAGACATCATCAACGCGCTCGCGCACGAGCACGGAGACGTAAACTTCAAGGAACTGCGCTGGTGGGTGGGCGCATTGCAGCACCAGATTACCTGCTGCCAGCGCGATGCAAACACTCTGGCGCCCTGGGGCCGCTTGCTTGCCCAGTTTCACGTCGACACCGCAGGATTGGGACCCTCCGCCGCAATACAGTTGGACATGCTGGTGAGCCGCCTGAATCAGGTACCGGCACTAGCTGAATTACCGGATTTCTGCATTGAACTGATGGAAGAACTGGCAGTCTTGCAGCCGGAGCTTTCAGTGCCGTTTAGCACTTTGTCGGAGGCGTTGGAGCGAGGCGCTCAGTCTTCGCGAGACCTCATGTCTCGACTGGCCCACCTGGCCCATCATTCAGAACAGATCGTGGACGACATGGACTTTAAGTTCCTCTTCGATCCCGAGCGCAAGGTGTTCACCATCGGCTACAACGTATCGGCTTCGGCGCCCGATAACTCCTTCTATGATCTGCTTGCTTCCGAAGCGCGTCTCGCCAGCTTTGTAGCGATTGCCAAAGGCGACATAGCCGTCGAGCACTGGTTCCGCATGGGACGCCAGCTCACGCGCGTGGATGGTGGCCGGGCGCTGATTTCATGGACCGGCACGATGTTCGAATACCTGATGCCGCTGCTGGTGATGCGTAATTACGGCGGCACCCTGCTCGACGAAACCTATCGCACCATTGTTAAGCGACAAATCGAATACGGCGACGAACGCGGCGTGCCGTGGGGAATTTCCGAAGCTGCATACAACGTTCGCGACCTCCACCTCAATTATCAGTATGGGCCATTCGGCGTGCCCGGTCTGGGGTTGAAGCGCGGGCTGATCGAAGACGTCGTGGTCGCGCCTTACGCCACCATGCTCGCGGCTGAGATTAATCCCTCCGCCGCGGTAGCCAACCTGCGCCGCCTTGAGAAGGAAGGAGCGCTCGGCCCTTACGGTTACTACGAATCGATCGACTACACGGCCGAACGCCTGCCACAGGGTCAGCACCACGTTTTGATTCGCGCTTTCATGACTCATCACCAGGGCATGGGCCTGGTCTCGCTTGCCAACATTCTGCAACAGGACCGGATGGAGCGACGCTTCCATGCAGATCCAGCGGTTCAGGCCACTGAGCTCGTGTTACAGGAACGCATCCCGGTCGGCGTCCCCGCCGCACATCCTCGCACCGAAGAAGTTTTGACAGGCCGTATCAGCCAGAGTTTGCCGAGCACCAGCACCCGCGTTTACAGGACGGCGGATCTCGAGACGCCGCGTACCCAGCTTCTTTCAAACGGAACCTACCACGTCATGCTTACGACAGCGGGTGGCGGCTACTCACGTTGTGGGCCAAATGCAGTGACCCGCTGGCGCGAAGATGTGACGAGGGACAACTGGGGTACGTTTATCTACCTGCGCGACGTGCGCAGCGGTTCGGTCTGGTCAGCCAGCCAGCAACCCGTACTCAAGCGGCCGCAGTCGTATGAAGTTTCATTCTCCGAGGACAAAGCAGACTTCTGGCGCAACGACGCCGGAATAATCACGCATATGGAGGTGGTAGTCTCGGCGGAAGATAATGCTGAGGTGCGCCGCGTTTCCCTCACCAATAATTCTACGCGCACCAGGGAAATCGAATTAACCAGCTACGCTGAAGTTGTGCTGGCAACGCCCCAGGCGGATTCGGCTCATCCTGCCTTCAGTAACCTTTTCATTGAGACGGAATTCTTCGGTGCGGAAAACGCGATCCTGGCCCATCGCCGGCAGCGCTCGAGCGACGACGCTCCTATCTGGGGAATTCATGTCGTCGTAGTCGAAGGTGATCTCGTGGGGGCAGTCCAGTATGAAACCGACCGCGGACGATTCCTGGGTCGCGGCCATACGCCGGCGGATCCCGTGGCTGTGATGGAAGATCGCCCACTTTCTAATACGACCGGCGCTGTGCTCGATCCCGTGTTCAGCCTGCGCCGGCGTGTACGAATTCCGCCAAACCAGACGGTCCGCTGTTCCTTCAGCACCCTCGTTGCCAATTCTCGCGAACAGGCAAGGATGCTGGCGGACAAGTATCACGACCCGAATATTTTCGAACGAGAACTGCAACTGGCGTGGACCAAGGCGCAGGTCGAGATGAGCCACCTGCGCGTTGACTCGGAAGAAGCCCATCTCTTCCAACGTCTGGCGGCGCGCATTGTCTACTCGGATCCGTCGCTGCGCCCGCGGCCGCATGTGCTTGAACTGAACACCAGAGCGCAGTCGAGTTTGTGGGCCTACGGCATCAGTGGCGACCTGCCGATCATGGTAGCGCGCGTCAACAAAGCCGAAGACCTGGTGATCATTCGCAAGATAGTCAGAGGGCACGAGTATCTCCATTACAAGGGTCTGATGATGGATCTGGTGATACTTAACGATAATCCCACCACCTATCTGCAGTCGTTGCAGAAAGATCTGGAAGCGCTGATTCGTACGAGCGGCCTGGGCGGTTTGCAGGATAAGCCCGGAGGCGTGTTTCTCCGTCGTACCGATCAGATGCCGGAAGAGGATCGCATCCTGCTCCATTCCGTGGCGCGCGCAGTCATAGTTACAGAACGCGGCCCGCTGGAAGATCAGCTTGAACGCCCGCAGGTTGAGGAGCCTTTGCCACCGGTGCTGGTGCCGCGCCTGCCATCGCAAAGTTACCCGGAGCTGCCCGTTGCTCCACCGGAGCTGACTTTCTTCAACGGTCTGGGCGGCTTTTATCAGGGAGAACG
>JBGTHE010000317.1:0-5655 GCA_041746335.1 Lysobacterales bacterium
CCCACCAGGTTTTTGTTCCTTTTGAAGTAATTGTTTACCGTCAATCTTGGGTTATTGGCAAGAAGCGGGATAACGCATGCAAAACCGGTATTGGTACGGTTGCACTGTGCGCCATTGATTGCCGTTATTACAACGTCCGAAGCTTTCACACCGTTAACTTCCGAAGTAATGGTTCCATTGACCAGGAATCCGGTGCTGGGAGGCGGAGCTGCGGCCACCACGGCCAGTGCATACAGGGGATAAGTCCTCAACGCTGAGGTGTAAGTGGGGTCGATCGGATCAGAACCCGTCAAGCCCAGGTTTCCGCGGTTAACTGCGAAATTAATATTGGATGAACCAGAGCCTGAAGTGAGTGAGGCCTTGCCCCGATCATGGGTATTGCCTGTCTCGATGGCTTCGTCATTAGTAACGCTGATGGGCATATTTACCGGAGCTTCTGCCCAACGTCCTAACCAGGTTAACTGAACGTCGTAAAACGGGATGATTTCCAGGGATGAATTCGAGCCACCAACCCCGCAGCTTTGTCCTGTGCCGCCATCATCGAGGCAGTCGATAATATCCCGCAATTCATCAGTGATGTAATCAGCGTAAATCCCGCGAGCACGCAGCTGCTGGGTGGGTGCTGCCGGATTCATGGGCGTTCTGTTAGTGGTTTTGGCGCCCGGGAAAAGGACTTCTGGAATCATGTTTACAGGCGTGGTCATGCTGTGGGGGGCTGCCTGGTAACCGTCGGTTGCCGCAGCGGTAAATTGGTTGATTGCATCGGTGACGTATTCAGAGTACAGGGCCACTTCATCATCATCGTCCAAAAACGATTGAGGGAAGCTGTTCAGGCCCTCCTGCCGCAAATCCTGGGCAACCCGAAAGAATCCATCCTTGCGCACGAGGCGGCAGGCTTCAAAGTAAGTATCTCCATCACCGTCAGCTAACCCCACGCCACCAATGTCGTAATGTTTGTGATTTCCCACCAGGGCCGAGGCTCCATCTGTCGCCGTCATGTACTCACTGGCAGGCTTGAATGGGCTGTATAAAGCCCGGCCAGTATCGTTGGCATCGTCATTCTCACCGGTTCCGCCATCGTGGTGATCACGGCAGCAAACGCCACAATACTCGGATTGGAAGTTCTGATTGTTGTCTCTGACGCTCTCGCCGTAAGGCTTCGATACGAATTCACCCTCGGTATAGTTGTTGCCATTCCAGAGGGTGGGGCGTAGTCCACCTTCTGCGTCAGTGTCCGGCAAACGCAGTGTGCACTCGCAAGCTACCGCCAGGAATTCCTCACGGCGAAGGAAGGTGGCTCCTGCGTCATCCTGCGAGTAGGTCACCACATCGAAACTGGTCTCTACGCGCTCATTAGCGTTGTAAACCTTTGGCAGGGGTTTGGTAGATTCCTTGAAGCGGTTTTCACCGAGCTGGATGGAAACAATGTCCGGATTCTCGCCCGGTGAGTAGTCAACCGGAGGGCCATACAGGCTGTCTCTGCTGCTGTTCAGTAGCACCTTTCCGCCCGATGGCGAAGTAATGGAGGAAATCATATCGGTCATCGTGATGCTGCCGGCACTGAGGGTGCTGCTGGTCTGGCTCTGGTCAATCTGAAACGACTGGCCGCCACCCCAGGTCACCCCGACTTGCAACATTTTCACATCTGGGTTAACTACGCCGGTGGGTTTGGTTGTGCTGAAAGATCCCGTGCCGTTGACGCCGGCTGGAGCCTGATAGTAATAGTCAGTAACTGTGCGGGTAACCGTGTAGCCTATTCCGCCTCTGGTTTCCGTGCTGCTACCGCTAACGATATTGTTGAATGCCTGAACGCCAGAACCGCCGGTCACCTGTGCAAAAGATCGCGCTGATTCGATGGTTTCTTCGGCGACATTAACGGCGACTGAGCGTGCGTTGGCATCAGCACTGGACTTTGAAAGATTGCCTTGCATCTGCATCAGAGCCATGATCCCGATGGCAAAAATAACCATCCCTATGAGCACCTCAAGCAGGGTAAAACCAGCCGATACGCGTTGTTTGATATTGAATGTGTGCATCATAAATTCCTGTTATTCCCAGCCGGGGTGAAAATCCGACCAACCGCCAATCACGGTGCCCAATCCGCCGCCACCGGCTGCCCGGCCCACTGCATTTTCGTTGTATACCACCTGGAACGTACCGGTGTAGCTGGACAGTTGCGCATCGACAATGACCTGACCATAAACCGTGTTGTTTCCATTTACATCCAATGCTGCCCCTGGATTTTCAGCATCACTGATGTACAGGATTCCATAGAATGTGGCACCGCCGTTCATCCGGGTTTGTGCAGCGGCGGATACCAGCAGGACTGGCGTCAATGGAGAGCCAACCTGGGTGTTGCTGTTGATCCGACACTCTGATCCACTGATCCAGTAAATACCGGTTGAATTAGGACCAAGTGAATCGCAGTTGTTCAAAACTTTGGCATAGCTCTTGACGATCTCATAGCTGGTTTTTGGTACGCCGAAATAGAAGTCGAAAAGGTCACAGGGGAAGTCAGGGTCAGCGACCAGGTCAATACCCAGGATGTCGTCACTCCCATGGGTATAACTGAGGGATTCATCTTTGGAGCAACTGCAATTGCCATTGCAGGTATAGTCTTCTGGCAGGGCATCCTCGCCATACCATTCCTGCATTTCGCACGTCGCCCAGGAACCGCTGCTGGGGTCGACTGAAGAACCTGTCGGGCAGGTCTCATTGGCATTCATCCACACGGACACCGGCACGCCTACGCCACCTGAGTTCGGGTTTGGCACGATTTCAGCGGAGCCAGAAGGCGGGAAGGTGCTCTTGGTGGTCAGCGGTACCGAAGGGGCCTGACCGCCTGCAACAGCGCCAAAATTGGACACCTGTTCACGCACCAGCGCTTCGGCATTACAGCTGGTGCCAATACAGTCTGCTCGGCCTCTGGCCAGCAAAGTAATCATATAGTGCGAGCCATCGACAAACCCGGCAGCCGAAGCATCAGAAATGTTGGTGCTGCAGCCTTGAACTGGAGTGGCTGCATCAAAGTCGACATCCAGCAGGCATAGCAAGGCCTGCACTTCAACCGATTCGGAAGTGCCCGGGATCACATTATCGGTGTTCACTGGCACCGCCATGGATCCGTTGTGTGAATAGTAATAGAGCTGTGAACGCCGAGCCGGAGCGGTTTCACCAAAACAGGGATGCGTACCAGTGGAACCTGCATTTGTCAGGTCTGTGATCCCCGCGCCGCTGCAAGGCAGCCACCGGGTTGCGCCCACCACCCCTGAAAGCCAGCCATCGGTACCGTTGGGTAGAAGATTCTCAACTGGAGATGCAGCAATGATGGAATTGGCCCGAAAAAATTCCTTGGCATGATGAATGCCCGACTCTGCCGTATGGAAGGCCAGCTTCTGGCGCATGTCATTGGCCGAGTTGCGCTGGTCAAATACTCCTACTCGCATGGCGAAGAAGATCATGAGGGTCAGCATCAACAGGATCAGAACACCCGTAAACGTGGTGATGAAACCCCGCTGGTTTCCCTCGCCTGAAGAGTCGAGGTGGATTGAATGATTACGTGTATTCATGAGGGCTCTTTGTTTCACAGTACTGCTACGGTTTGATCAAGAAAATCGTTGCGTATGCTGATCACATCTTCCATACGGCGAGTGATGTTCGCCGCTGCGGTCAGTTGGGCATCAATCCGGAATCGAACTTTGCGCACACGTTGGGAAATGGTATTGCCCAATCCGTCATCAAAGATCACCTGAGTGTAGGAAAGGGCATCATCAACGTTGAAAGCAGTGATGTTCATGGTTGCTGGATTAGTGACCACAACCCAGCTACCGCCCAGATCGGCCTCGCAATCGGGCACGCTGGCATCATCGCCGGTCCACATTTCGAGAGCGCCTACATTGCCCTCCGTGCGCAAACGGAAGCCACCTGATGCATCGTCTGTGGAGTCGCCGTCGTGGCCGCGATCCAGTTGGAAAGTGAAGCAGTTTTCATCTGCATTGATGACGATGTCGTTAGCCATGACTAAAGTGCCGTCGCTGAAGCAATCTTCGTTGGCATAGCAGCGGAAGGCGTCAGCGTTGTAGCTGGCCCGTCGCACATCCCGAGTCAGCATTTGCATGGTTGAACGCAGATCATCACTGAGTTTTGTCATGTTGACGATCCGTGAGGTATTTCCCAAAGAGTTCGACATCAGGGCGACCATGGCAGCGGTAACTACCAGGCTGACACTCAGGGATACAACAGACTCCATGAGACTGAATCCACCCTGGTAAGGCAGGTTATGCGGGTGCTTCCGTTGTGATGATTGATTAAGGCTTTTCATCTTCGTGCTCCTAGGGGGCCACTGCTACTTCGATTTCAGGTGCTGCGCATATGCCGTAGCCTGGAACTTTGTGGTCTTCGTCTGTTGAGCAGATGACCGCATTCCCCGCCTGATTCATGACCAGATTGAGGGCATAGGCTTCGCTGTCTGAACTAAGTTCGATAGTCAGGTCAGTGACGAAGCCAACAAAGATGCCGCGTATGGGATCAAAGGTGTATTCATCATCGCCACTGATAGATTTCAGCATGTCGAGGCTTCCGACATTGAGATTGGATATCACGCTGGGTACAGCATTGATTGCGCAGTAATCGCTTTCTGTTGGAACCGTTTCGGTGCAATCGCAGGCGGTTTCGCCCAGAGTGGTTCCAAAACACCAATTGTTATCCGCGGTTCGGGACCAGGAAATCGTTACGAAATCATTCTGTCGGGTGGCTTCCAGCTGAGCTGAGTTGACAAATGCCATGATCTGTTCAGCTCCGTGTGTGAGCTGTCTTTTCTCGATCATGTCGCGATAAGATGGCAAGGACAATGCCGCTGCAATTGCGAGCAATAGCAGTGAGATCATCAACTCTATGATGGTAAAACCAGCGATACGAGGAATGAAATTTGGCCGAACAGGCCGTTTGGCGGTGCCAGAAATCCTTTTCTGCATGACTTGATATCCCTAAAGTCAGACTCATCCGTGAGTGAAAACTTCTACTGTCAGAACTAACAGGTAGCTATGCGTAACAGTACAAGTTGACTGTGTGTAAAAATAACATAGAGTAATTTGTAAAAATAGCAGCTAGAAATTGCTCAACGCCCACTCAGCCCCAAAAAATTGCCGCTCATCAGAAAATCAGCAATCGAGTATCGGTTTTCTGGTTCAGGATTCCTCGAGCTCATGGTGATTGAAGTAGATATTGGTATAAAGTATCGCTGCGGGTTTAGAAGCCTGCCACTGAATCGCAGCCATTAGGCCAACCACTGAATCAGGAAGAATCAGGTGCGACTATGAATAGTAAGAAGGAAAAAAGGCAAAGCGGATTTACCATTATCGAGTTGATGTTTGTGCTGGTTATCGTCAGCATACTCCTGGCATTGGCTTATCCGTCTTATGTGGACTATGTGCGCAAGTCAAAACGGGGCGAAGCACAGCAGCTGTTGATGAATTGGTCTGTGAATCAGGAAATCTGGCGTTCTAACAATCCACAATATGCGACCGTGGCGCAATTGCCCGCTCCTACCCATGATAATTATGTGTTCACAATGCCGGTTCGCACTGCCACCGCATTTACCTTACAGGCAGTTGCGCAAAACGATCAGGTCAAAGACAAGGCCAGGGACGGCACCGC
>JBGTHE010000318.1:0-8751 GCA_041746335.1 Lysobacterales bacterium
GCTGACCAGGCCAGCCCTGCTTGAAACAGCGGAGCTGAGCTACGCTGACCCTGACCCGGTCAACGGCGAAATCCTGTTTCATGCAGGCAGTTGTGCAGCCTGTCACGAAACAGATTTACGCGGTGGTCATGAGCTGAACACGGAATTTGGTATGTTCCGGGTGCCCAATATCTCCTCCGACCCGAAAACCGGAATTGGCAATTGGAGCACCGCTGATTTTCTCAATGCCATGTTGCGAGGTGTCTCTCCGGATGGGCAGCATTATTACCCTTCCTTTCCCTATACCTCTTATACCCGCATGCATGTTCAGGATGTTGTAGACCTCAAAGCCTACATCGATGGCCTTCCGCCGGTGCACAACGCTGTCGATGGTCATGAGCTCGGGTTTCCATGGAGTATCAGGCGGGGAATTGGTCCTTGGAAGCTTCGCTATCTGAGCGCCAATCCTGTTGTGCAATTGCCTGAAAATACGGAGCCTGATCTGCAGCGTGGGCGCTACCTGGTAGAAGGCCCGGGACATTGCGGAGAGTGCCATACTGAACGTGATGCATGGGGCGGCCTGCGCCTGCAACGCTGGCTGGCCGGTGCACCGAATCCGGAAGGTGAAGGGCGAATACCGGATATCACGCCCACGGCCCGTGAAGTCGGTGAGTGGTCGGCCAAAGACATTGCCTATTACCTCGAAACCGGATTCACGCCCGACTTCGACACGGTCGGTGGCTCCATGGTTGCCGTACAGGAAAACCTCGCCCGCCTGAGCGCGAAGGACAGAGCAGCGATTGCGGCCTATCTGCAAGCGATTCCACCCCAACCGAAATCTGATTAACGATCACTTACGCAGTCCTGCAGCCTTGCTTTCAAGGCAGGCCAATCGCTGGACTTTGCGGAATGGAATTGGAACTTGTTGTATTTGAGGCGTTCAGAAAAAAGATAGGACCTGAACTGCCGCTCTGAATGAATGGTCGGCTGAAGGCCTGGAAATCAGGGATCGGCAGATCTTCAGGGTTAGTCTCAGCTACAGAATAGAATGAATGGACAAAAGGAAAATGATATGAATATCAAGCTGCCTGAGCTTCCCTACGACATAGACGCGCTTGCGCCGCACGTCAGTGCCAGAACGCTTGAATACCACCACGGCAAACATCACCGTGCTTACGTCGACAAGCTCAACAAAGCCATAAAAGACACCGGTTACGAACAACTTTCGCTGGAATCCATCATCTCCCGATCGCATGGCACCACACACCGCAATGTTTACAGGAATGCCGCCCAGGCGTGGAACCATGGCTTCCTGTGGCATAGCATGTCACCGACGGGCGGTTCAGCGCCTGGAGGTCGGCTCAAAAAAATGCTGGACAGCAGTTTCGGTGATCTTGATGGCTTTACGAAGGCCTTCAAAAAAGCGGCTACGGGGCAATTCGGCAGTGGCTGGGCCTGGCTGGTCAATGACAAAGGCAAGCTGAAAGTCATTGCCACTGATGATGCCGACACGCCGCTGGTTCTGGATCAAAAACCCTTGCTGACCCTGGACGTGTGGGAACACGCCTATTACCTGGATTATCAGAATGACAGAGGGGCTTACGTTGACACGTTCCTAAAGCACCTGATCAACTGGAAATTTGCTGCCAGCCAACTGGGTTAAAAAAAACGCAGCAAACTTCTGTCGAGCAGGGCTATTACTCCCCAACGCTGCGGAGATAGGCCGCTACCTCCTCATGCAATCCGGGTTTGTCACTGTTCCACTGCCAGGCACCGGAAGGGCTGACGCACAGATCTTCCCAGGGATTGAAATCATGGCGCAGCGGTATGGCATGGCGAGGACGGTATTGGCGACTTTCCAGCGAACCGTGCCACAGGTGGCGCAGACTCAGATCGACATAGCCGCAACGCTCGCCACAGGCTTTGCGCAATCGCAATGCCCAGTCGCAATAGTGTTTGCGCATGGCCTCGTTCTGGCGCTCCAGCATCTGCTGATGGTCCAGCTGGTTCAATAATGCGAACAACTGGTTCTTGTCGCCCCCGCCAACCGGCACAGCATCGTATAACCCCACCTGCTGAATGACTTCGCGGCGCGCTGCCCAGGCGTAGCCGCAATGGCCCAGACGATCCGTTCCGTCCGGCCACTTCACCTGGTGTTGCTGACAATAGATGCTGCCGGGCACCTCCATCGCGGAAGCCTGTCGTTCGTTAGGGTCGGACATCATTTTGGCCAGACTGAACATTTGTACCAGAGGTGATTTTTGCAGGGATTTTTCAACCCGTTCCGGCCAATCATCCTGCTCGAACAGTATGTCCGCGTCGACCCAGGCAACCTTGTCATATTGAGCAGGCAGGTGTTGGATTCCGTGGTTCAGCAAGCGCTCGGTTTGCCTGATAAGGTCGCCGCCCGGCACTCGCAGGATGGACGCATCTTCGGGTAATTCGAATCCGATGCCGTCAACCGACCACTCCACCGTCAGCGAGGCTATGCCAATTGCATCCAGAGCAGCCCGAAACGCCAGGTAATTGGCACGCCGAAACTTACTTTTGCTGAGATTGAAATAACTACTGACGACGGCAAGGGGCACGGGGAATCCGGATGGGTTTGTTATTTTGTGCTATACGCGCAGAGCCTAAATCAGCAGCTCAGGGAAAGTAAAGCGAACTCTGCCTGAACAGAGTATACGCAGATTCATTGCACTATAATCGCAGGCCTCAAAAACCCGCAGACTTTTACAACATTCTGAATGAACCTCATGCACCTTCAAAAAGAACAAGACCGCACAGCACCTTTATTAAGCATCATTATTCCTTCTTACAACCGACCGCATATGTTGATGAAAGCCGTTAACAGTGCATTGGCGCAGTCGCTGGAAAACATCGAGGTCATTGTGGTGGATGATGGCTCTGAACCGCCGGTGGCGCTCCCTGAGCGTGCTCGTCTGCGGCTGGTCAGGCTGGCGCAGAACCAGGGCGTGGCCACAGCGCGCAATGCCGGCGCTGCAGCTGCTCAAGCGGCACACATCTGCTTCCTGGATGATGACGACAGCCTTTTACCGCACATGGCGGAAGTTTCGTTGGCCGCACTGCAGAAGACACAGGATTTGCCGCAACCTATGATCGTAATGTCCGGGCTGGATATTGTTGATGACGCTGGTATGTTGCTGGAGCGACATTTGCCACCGACTTTACCCAAAGGCGCGCATTATTCGCTGGAGAAAATCGAGCACGGGAAATCAATCTATTGCAAACAGACAGCCGTGATTCCGCGCGAGGTTTACCTGCAGATTGGTGGCTGTGACACCACGTTTCGCTCGCGGGTGCATTCAGAATTGTTTTTCCGTCTCAACAAGGCTTGTTTCATGTTGGGTATTGAGACAGTTACCTATCATTTGCTGCAACATAACGGGCCGCGAATCACCCGTGATCGGGAGCAACGCCGATTGGGTTTCGGCAAACTGATCAAGAAACACCGGGACTTGTTTATTCAGCATCCGCAACAGTTTTCCTGGTACTACCGCGATCATGCCCTGCGCTCGTGGCGGGCCAAACACCCGCTGGATGCGTTGTCAGCAGCATTCCACGCAGCCCGTTGGCGAATGCAGGCATGGTGGATGGGTGATCGTCAGAGCTAGGACACAGCTGAATTATTCGAAGAAGCCTTCGTTGCCCTGAGGTGCCTCAGCGGGGCAAAGTCCCTAAAACCTCATCGACCAGGCTATTCAGATCACTTGCATTGTTAGGGTCATAAGTGCGCTCGATCGCCACTTTATTGAATCGTCGAGACATGCCATCGTGATTACGGAATGGTGAGGTCATAAAACGGATGCGCTCAATGGGAAAGCCCAGGGTATTGTGGCAAAACTGGGCGATACCGTAAGCCGCCAAAGCATCATTGGCGATGACGATCATCAAGCCCATGCTTTGCATTAATGCCTCAACTGCAAAGAATGCCGGGTTGTTGGCTGAAACCAGATCGCCACCCAGTTCGGTGATGATCAGATCCACATTGGCTGCGGCCATGCGATGGTAAATCCGCGGTATGCGCTGCTGGAACAGCTCCCGCGACCCATGGGTAGTAATCAGGCCGGCATCGATCTGGTCCAGCACCTCGACGGCGCCATGGATGCGGTATTGCACGCCATCGAGTCCACCGCCTGTGCCAGTGGCTTTGATGGCTCCCACGCGCAGCCCGCGGTCACTGAGATTGCGGATCAGCTTGCTGCACAGAACTGTTTTGCCGGCTTCGGATGAACTGGCCGCGATGATCAAGCCGGGCGGGATTTTCCCATTCGGCGCAACGTGCTGCTGGGCCAATTGGGCGAAATCATCAACATTGCGGTTCCTGCCGTTAGCGTCCTGAACCAGTCCACCGCAGACAAAACCAGCTGAATGCTCGGGGCGCAATGCGGTATTGGATTCATTGTCGCTCAGCAGGCATCCGACCAGGCCGCTTTCGCCCCCAACCCAATGCAGAGTGGTGTCAGATTGCACCTCTACGCCCGCAGCCGGAATTTCCGCACAGACATGAGTTGACGAATCGCGCGAACCGAGCACTGCGATCACTGCCTGGGGATGATTGATGTGACGGATTTGCAGGTGTTGGTCCAACAGGCGCAGAGGCTTTTCAGCTGATGCCTGAACCCAGCCATAGATCAGATCACCATCACCTCCGCGGCCAGTAGCTATGCGCGAATCATCCGGAAAAGGCAGGGCACGCACATTGGCGCAAATGATGGGATATTCGGGTAACTCAGTGAACTTCAAAACCTGATCAGCCTTCTGGATTGCCGGATGGCGGACTATTCAAAAAAATACACGCCATAGTGCCAGCGCAACCGCTGTGGTGAATATGATCGCCGCGGCTTTGATCCAGGGCTTGTAGTTGCGGCTGCTGGGGGCTGACGGCTGGGCTACACCGATGGCAGCCGAAGCGGATTCTGTCGCTCCTGATACTTCGGCTGGCGGGGTCGGAGCGACATATTTACGCATATTCAGGCGAGGCACAAAGTCGGGACAGGTTTCTACAAACCAGGTCTGGTCTGCATCGAGTCCCAGGCGGTTCCGCAGCATACCGATGGAGCTCAGGGTTGAAACAGCACGGTTGTAAGCCGCCCTTCTTGGCTCGTCCAGTAAAACATCAGCTGCATCACTCAGCTCAGGCTTTGCCTTGAGCGCAGCCACGATTTCATCCTGGCTGGCATTGGGGGCTAAACCCAGTTGCAAATAAAGATTCTTCACGCCGCCTAGCCCTGCAACAACCAGTAGGCTTGCTGGATTTTCTTGAACCGTGAATTGGTCAGCGAAACGGCCGCTGCACCCATGGCCTCAACCCGGCTGACTTCGAATATTCCTGCCAGATTCTCATAAGCCCGCTCGATGTCCTCATGGTTGGCATTCAGACTGACACCCAATACGGCTCGAGCCTGAGAGATGGACATGGGCGCTGCAGTTCCGGAATCCACCGTTGTGGCGTGCTCGCCCTCCGCTTCGCTTTTGATATGCGCCCCACTTTGCTGCCACTGCTGCCACCACTGCGGATCGCTGGGATCACCGGGCGCGAGAAAGGGCTTGCCAGAGATAGCTTGAAAACGCTTTTCCAGATTCGCCAAACCGAGGTGGAGGGCATCTGCGTAAAAACGCAGGATATGGTTTTCCGCAACTGCGATGTCACGATCAACCATCGACATGGCCACTGCCATATCGATAAAAGCCAGCCGCAATTCCCGGCTTTCAGCGGCTACCATTCGAATGGCTTTCTCTATGCTGTCAATATCAGCACCCCGAATGACCGCCAGAAATTCTTCGTTCGTGATGGTTCCGGCACGATCCGGAAATTGTGCCGAGATGAACTCCAGTTCGGCTTCTTCCAGTTTGCCATCGCTGGCGGCCACCCACAGCAACAGCAACTTGACGCTGTTCTCAAGCTTGGCCCGATGATCCTGTGGCATACCTGCCAGGTTTGAGATTCCAATCGACATGAGTTTGTTTGCTCGAAGCCAGGTACCTGTGTTTCAAGAATTGTCGCCTACTTAACTGCAGATGTCGGTTCAGGTCAAGCAGAAGCTGTTCATTGTCCGGGGGTGCCGGTGCACTTTTTGCCAAACGGGACAGGACACTTGCTTTGCAGGTAAAATGCCGCTCCATTCGCGGCCCAGGCCGCTGCCAGGAAATTTCCTTTTGCTCACGCTACTGAAAAATGCGGAAATATATACGCCGGCTTACTTTGGCCGTGGCTGTGTGCTGCTGGCCGGTGGCAAAATTGTTTATCTGGGTACCGACGCGCCAGCCATGGATGCGCGACTGGAATGTGAAACGCTTGATCTGGACGGAGCCGCCCTGGTTCCGGGCTTTATTGATGGCCATGTGCACATTACCGGCGGAGGGGGTGAAGACGGTTTCGCCACCCAGGCGCCCACCGTTCCACTGAGTCAATTCACGCGACACGGTGTCACCAGCGTGGTTGGCTTGCTGGGCACCGATGATATTACGCGCACCACCGCCAATGTGCTGGCCCGGGTGTACGGCTTGCGAGCTGAAGGCCTTTCAGCCTGGTGCTGGACCGGTGGCTACCATGTGCCCCCCACCACACTCACCGGTTCAGTGTCCGGCGACGTGGTGAATATCGAGGCGGTGATTGGCCTTGGGGAACTGGCTATCAGCGATCATCGCTCCAGTCAGCCTACCTATGAGGAGCTGATACGGCTCGCTTCGGAAGTTCATGTCGCTGGCCTCTTAAGCCGCAAGGCGGGTGTATTGCACCTGCATCTCGGCGACGGCCCGCGGGGCCTGGAATTGATTCGCCGAGCCCTTTCCGAATGCGAGTTGCCGCCAAGGGTATTTCATCCCACTCATGTCAATCGCAACAAAGTCTTGTTTGAAGAGGCCTGCGAGTTGTCAAAACAGGGCGTGACTATTGATGTGACGGCCTTTCCGGTCCACGAAACCGAAAATGCCTGGTCAGCTGCGAATGCCTGGGAGCGATATCACCAACAAGGTTGCCCAGCTGAGCAGTTCACCATCAGCTCGGATGGTGGCGGTTGCTTGCCTGTTTTCAATGCCCAGGGTGAGCTGGTCCGGATGGATTTCGCCAGTTCTGCCGGCTTGCCGGAAACCGTGGTAGAACTGCGCAGCCGCGGGCATGAACTGCACGACATACTGCCATGCATCACTTCCAACGTTGCCCGCTTGTTGCGCCTGCGCAGCAAAGGCCAAATAGCAGTTGGTCTGGATGCCGACCTGGTGGTACTGGATTCCAGCAACCACGTGCGCCATGTCATTGCGCTGGGGCGCTGGATGGTGCGTGATGGCGAGATTATCCAATACGGAACATTTGAAAAAGAAAGCAAGGATTGATTCTTCATGCCTGCAACACCGAAGCACTCTGAAAGTCGTGGTTACATCATTCCCATAGGCGGAGCCGAAAGCCGGGCGATTGGCAAGGCACCAAAAATCCACAAGCGTTTTGTCAAACTGTGCGGTGGTAAAGACGCACGCATTCTGGTGATACCCACGGCTTCCGAAGTCAACGAAACCGGCCCCATGTACATGGAGTTGTTCAAGGCGCTGGGCGCCAAATCCATGTGCATGCCGGTGGAACAGCGCGAAGATTGTTTTGATGAGGAAATGTTGCGGGTGCTGGGCAACGCCACGGGTATTTTTATCACGGGCGGCAACCAGTTGCGTCTGACCACCAGACTCGGTGGTACTCCGGTAGCCCGTCTGATTCGCAAGTTGAATTCCGAAGGTGTGCACGTGGCTGGAACGTCAGCGGGTGCCGCGATTGTTTCGGAACACATGATCGCCAGTGGCCGCAGCGGCCCATCGCCTCGCGAAAGCGGTGTGGAACTGGCGCCGGGCCTGGGCCTGACCAACCGCGTGATTGTCGACCAGCACTTCAACCAGCGGCAGCGCATGGGCCGTTTGCTGGCTGCCTTGTCGTTCAATCCCTTTGCCTGTGGCCTTGGCATTGATGAAAATACGGCTGCCTTTATTGCGCCGGATGGCATATTCGAAGTGGTGGGAACGGGTACTGTCACTGTAGTGGACCCGGCTGATCTGAAGCACTCTTCCATGAGCCGGGTGCAAAAAGCTGAGGCGGTAACACTGATCGGCCTGAAACTGCACGTGCTCGCAGAAGGCGCCCGCTTCAACATCGAAACCCGCGAGGCGTTTCCGAGCTGACTGTTAGACTCTTGATACAGCCCGATGGTGGTAAGGCCTTCCGAGGGCCCAGCCCCCTTGTCGATTGTTACGTGGTCTCACCTTTTCTTTACGGCGACTCAGCTTGCTCCACGTCGGAGGTGCCACCATCGGGCGATAGCTGACTGAAATCTGCTCACCGGGTTCTCTTGAGCCCGCGAGCCGCATTGAAGCCCAGCCGCGACAGATTCCGTTCTTGGCGGTACTATGGGCAAAACCCTCACAGCTGCAGGTTGACTGTTCATGAAAATACTTGCCACTAACGTCTACGTGGGCCCCAGCCTGTACGCGCATTTTCCCGTAATCCGGCACCAGGTGGACCTCGGCGTGCTGGAAGAGTGGCCGTCTGCAAAATTGGGTAATGAGTTTATCGACCGGCTGGTCGCAGCCTTGCCCGGCCTGGCAGCACATACCTGTTCGTACGCCGACGCCGGGGGTTTCCTGCGGCGGCTGCGCGAAGACGAAGGCACCTGGATGGGCCATGTCTGGGAACATGCAGCGCTGGAACTGCAGAACATGGCGGGTTCAGATGTGTCCTTCGGCCGCACCCGCGGAATGGGGCAGAAAGGC
>JBGTHE010000319.1:0-9296 GCA_041746335.1 Lysobacterales bacterium
CGAGCACATCGACCACCGTCATGTGTGAGACATCAAACATGCCGGCATCCCGCCGCACTTGATGATGTTCCTCAATCTGTGAACCGTAATTGATGGGCATTTCCCAACCGGAAAAATCCACCATGCGGCCTTTGGCCGCGAGGTGGGCCTCATACAAGGGTGTGCGTTGCATGTTGTCGCTCCCGGCCTGCAAACACTTCTGTGAAGGCTCACTATAGCCGAAACGGCAATCTCCACAGAAAGGCGATTATCACGCTGGGCGATTTCGGCCCCCAGCCAATTCGCTGCAACAACGCCAGATTGAATGACACGCTTTTTTTTTACCCTTGTGGACGGTATGCTGCTGTGCAATTCTGCACTTTCGTTTTTGCCAGCCATCAGGAGAATTTCCATGTCTCGAGTACTTTATGGTGCACTCAGCGTGTTGCTGTCCGTCAGTTTTGCCACAGCCAGCCAGGCTGCCGATGTGGTTCACCCGGTCAAAATGAGTAAAGCGCAGATTGCCGGCGAGATTTTTAACGATTACGAGCCTGTGATTGTCGAACGCAATGGCAATACCACGCACGATGTGGAAGTGTTTCTCAGCCCCAAACGCGAATTCGATGCGGGCATGTACCGTTCCGGCAAAGTGCGGGCTGAAATCAAGGAACCTTACGGCGTGCACGAATACATGCATTTCATTGAAGGCGGCGTCACGCTCACTTCCAGCGATGGCACGGTCACTGAAATCAATGCGGGTGATTCTGTCATCATCCCGGCCGAATTCACCGGTATCTGGGACACTGAGGGCTATACCAAAATCTACGTAATTTATTCGCCAGACGGGCCTATCGAAGACTGATCAGATCCCTTCAATTTAGTATCGACCGGGTATTCCGATTATGGAATTTGGTGCTTATGGTTTGATCCCGACTGCGGTCGTGATCGTTCTGGCGCTCTGGACCCACCGTACCATCGAATGCCTGCTGGCTGGTGTGATCGTTGGCCTGTTCATGATTGCCCCCACCGCACCGTTATCACTGATGGCGGAAATTTCGCTCGAAGTGATGATGAACGAAACTGTGGCCTGGATCATCCTGGTCTGCGGTTTCATGGGCAGCCTGATCGCCCTGTTCATTCGTACCGGTGCGGTTTCCGCCTTTACCAGCATCATCATCCAGCGGGTGCACACCAAAAAAGGCGGCCTGTTAACCGCCTGGGTGCTGGGTATCTTCCTGTTTGTGGATGATTACCTCAATTCCATCGCGGTTGGCGCTGCCATGCGCAAAGTCACCGATTCGTTTGGCACTTCGCGTGAGATGCTGGCTTATGTAGTGGATTCCACCGCAGCGCCGGTCAGCGTGGTCATTCCCATTTCCACCTGGGCGGTATTTTTCGGTGCACTGCTGGTTGAAAACGGTGTAGCACCCGAAGGCCAGGGCGTGCAGTTTTACATCACTGCCATTCCCTACATGTTTTACGCCTGGATCGCTATCGCGCTGGTTCCCCTGGTGATCATAGGCGTTATCCCGGCTATCGGACCGATGAAAAAAGCGGAAGAGCGCGCGGCCACCGGCCTGACCGTCCCACCCGGTGCAGAACATATTGAAGCTGCGAATCAATCGATAGCACCCAAGGAAAACACCCGCGGCTATGCCAGCGAATTCATTTTCCCCATGGCCTTGCTGGCGGTTTCAACCTGGTATTTTGATTACGATTTCCTGATGGGAATTTATCTGACCCTGGTGGTTTTCATCATCATGATCATGATACGCCGCACCCTGACTGTGAATGAAACCTACGGGGCCATCCTGGATGGTTTCAAATCCATGATTGAGCCTCTGGCTGCGTTGGTCGCGGCGTACTTGCTGGATGCAATCAATGGACGTTTGGGCTTGTCGGAATTCGTAATCGAGGTCATCAGCCCCCACCTCACGGCCGACATACTTCCAGTCGCCATTTTCCTGAGCATGGGCATTTTGTCCTTTGCCACGGGTTCGAACTGGGGTGTGTTTATCATCGTGTTGCCCATTGTAGTGACGCTGGCGAATGCTCTGGATGCAGATATGGCAGTGGTCATTGGCGCTTCACTGTCCGCATCGACCTTTGGAAGTCACGCGTGTTTCTACACGGATGCAACGGTACTGACGGCCCAAGCCTGCGGGACCACGCCCTTCCAGCACGCCTGGACCCAGCTTCCCTACGCGCTGATTGCAGCCGCGTTGGCAACTGTGGGATACCTGCTGTTGATTTAAGGAAACTCTGATATTCAGGGTTTCTGTTCCGGAAGCTGGATGGTGCCCGATGACCGCATTTTGCCCTGAAGACGAGTTAATCAAGGTAACCACCTCCTTACCCGGACCACAATCCCAAGCCCTGTTTTCCCGCTTCGACCCGCATTTGACCAGCAGCAATGCCAATCACAGCATCTACCCGCTGGCCGAGGTGTCTAAGCGGGGATTCCTGATTGAAGATGCAGACGGCAATACCTTTGCAGATCATATGTCTGCCTGGGGCGCTTCACCGTATGGCCCGACGCCCGCCAAAGTCAAAGTGGCAATGGAAAATGCCTGGGACCGGCACGGCATGCAGATCAGCGGCTGGTTACCCAACACAGCTGCATTTGCTTTGGTGGAAAAGCTTGCGCAGATTGCTCCCGGACGCCTGAATCGCGTGGAGTACTCAGTATCCGGTACGCTGGCCGTTGAAGGTGCCGTGAAGTGTTACGCAAGGGCGTACTGGGAATCACACAGCGCGGCAAATGGCATTTCCGATTGCAGCCGGCCCTGACCATGTCACCGGTCGTATTTCGCCACAGCTGCCAGATGATTGCTGAGGCCATCCGCGAAGTGGCCAAGTCGCCGCCCGCTGAACGGGGCACTATCCAGGAAGCGGTGGCTGAAGCGGTGCGATAAAGCTTAAGCGTTTGCCTTCCGCCTCCGGCCTCTTAAAACCGTATCGCGTTATTAACACCGTCTTTCCAGACTTTTTGTGCAAGGATGCACTTATATCGCGGAGCACAAGGATGTGCGATAGCGATCGCGCAGCAAATGTCTGGAATCCATTAGCCATGCCCGAACCTTAAGTGGATTCCAGAAGTCTCACTCCGCTCGATTCTGGAATGACGGCTCTACTCAACCCAATCGCTCGGTCACCGCCCTCCACGCTGCATCAATTGCACCATTCACATAGGCGTAAGCTTCAGCATCGGAACCCGCAATCGAAATCCGGCCGAAAGGCTGACGGGCTGCAATATGCGGCCCCTTATAGCGGTTCCAGTCAGGAGGATCCACCAGATCGTTGTACTCGTAGGCATAGCCATGCGGCCAGCGATTCACCGTGATGCCCACAATATCCCGCGCCGGATCGAATCCACCAGCCGCCAGCGCATCGGCCGCCTGCTGGCGCATGGCGCGTTCATAATCTTCAAAACTTAGCTCCAGCATTTTCATACGACCCATGCGGCTCTGAGTGCGCGCGTCCAGGCCCTGCTCTGGGAAAATTGGGACATAGGTCCAATGCAGGATGGCGGGCTGGTTGGGCGACCGATGGAATTGATAGTCGCCAAGGCTGACCGGGAAATCCAGAACCACAGAATCCATCAGGCCACCCGGAAAACGGATACCGCTCACGCCTAAATTCACGAACGGCTGCCAATTGCGTACCAGCATATTGGCGTAGAGCAGCGGGACTTTGACCAGAGCGGCAAAGGCAGTTGTTTGCGCAGCCGGAAACTCCGGACAAATATGCGGCAGCAAGGCGCTATAACCCGCAAAGATGACTTCGCGTGCGCGCACATCCTGCGCCACGCCTGCCTTAACGTATCGAACGGCTACCGATCGGGCGGAATTCAGATCACCGCCGTTGCCGCCCGAGTGCTGCATCAGCACAACTGTAGCATTCAAACGGATTTTCACCGCCTGATCCGGGCGATCCAGCGCTGGATAGTCAAATTTTGCAGTGACGATATCTTCCATGCTGTCACCCGGCGCCGAGCCGGGCACCAATTGGCGCACCAGCAGGCGCGGGATGCCGGCATTGCCGTCGGGGAAATGGAAAATGTAGGGCTCGTCTTTTTCCGGTTTCCGGTAAGGATCATCGCGTTCCAGATCCACGCCCAATCCGTCAAAGCCAGGAAAGCCCAAAGACATGGCTTCGCGTGCCGAAACGGCATCAAGGCCGTAGCCCCAAAGGCCGCTGCTCAAGGGGTAGAGCAAACGCAAGATTTCGTCTGATGCTTGCAGGTACCGTCGCAGATAATCGGTGTAACTGAGGGTGCGCAGAAAGGCGACTTTCTCCGCAGGTGTCTTGCCAATCAGAAAATCTTCTTGTGTAGTAAATATGCGCAGCCAGGTTTCTACATCTTCGGGGTTACCAGAAACCTGATCGGCAAAGTGTCGCAATTGCTCCGGTGTTTCTTCACCGCTTGCTGACCATTCCAGCGGTATGTCTTTTACCAGGCGATCAACTCCAAAGTTCGGCTGATCCAGCCACCAGGCGATTTGCAGATTCAGCTTGCGGTAAAGCTCACGATCATAAGCCTGGTAAAACTTCTGTACATCAATACCAATACCACGCAGCAGGCCCATGGCTTCAGGGCTGTAAGCTGAGGGATTGTCGATGGACTGGCTGCCGCCGTAACCAATCATGGTATGGCCATCTTCCAGGCTGTATTCATTACGTTTGGCGTGGCCGCCGAAGTCATCGTGGTTGTCAAGAATCAGAATGCGCGCTTTCGGCTTTTGCTGGCGATAAAACCAGGCTGCAGACAAGCCACTAATGCCGGCGCCCACAATAACCAGGTCAAATTCACCCTCGCCGGTATCGGTACCGCTGGTCCATTTTTTGCCTTCACGCACCACGCCATGGGCCGTTTCAAAAGCACCGGCGTGGGCGCCGCGCAAGCCCTGCAATGCAGGAGGATAGTAAGCACTGGAAATTTCCGGTGAACCCTGAAAACTACCGCCCAGCCCACCCGCCTGTGCCCAGGGTGCCAGGCTGGCGCCCAAAGCCACGGCAGTCCCCTGGCAGAACTGCCGGCGGGTAATGGCGCAGTGCATGCCGAGGTATTTATCTGCTGATTTCACTGACCACCTCGTGTTTGGACCCGTGCATTTGCTCCCCCTGTTTTTCTTCTTCCACTTCCTCGTGCCACTGGAAGATATTCATTTCAATAAAGATAAATGCCACCAGCCACAGGAAGGCATCCCAGAAATCCAGGAAGTCGCCAAGCAAGCCCCAGTACAAGGCACAGAAAAACAACACGGTGTAGAGCACGCCCTTGGTGAATTTTGCAATGAGCAGACGGCGTGGGTCCAGCAGGTTGCGCAACTGCAGAAGTACTTCCAGTTCCAGCAGCGCCACGATAATCAGCCAATTTCCCGCATTGATGATGTCGACCAGGGCCAGATTCTGAATGGCTTTGACGGCCTCGCTCGTTCCAATAATTTTGGTACCGTCGATTTGCATCAGTGCCTGGCCTTGCAGGGCGGAGCAAGCGGTTGAATCCAGTGCCGGATATTGATCCAGGTCATTAACCCAGCTAAAACCGTCGCCTATCAGACCGCAAACATTATCAATCGCAAAGGGTACCGCCTCGGAAAGATACCCAAACTTGGAGGCGTAACCCCAGAATGCCCAGACGATGAAGGCGTAGGCTATGGCCTTGATCAGCGTCAGCACCCATTTGAGCCCGCTATTCAGCTTCTCGTCTGGAATAACCGCGGTTTCCAGCTCGAACACCAACAGCAATACAACCCATGCAGCCGTATCGATGGTTGCCGAGAAGGCTTCGATGACCTGACCCCAGCTCAACTCATCGCCGAACACCTCAAGGGATGCGAGGTATTCCTCGCTGAAGAACAGGTAAATGTTGTATGCCAGCAGGCAATAAATCAGGTATTTGAAGGCACGGAACAAGGTGTGTGGATGCAGCGCCCGCGACCTGGCAGTGTGGAGCTTGCTCAAGATCTCGGCCTAAGCAAAAGCACGAGAAACCGTTATTGCTCCCTGCTCCCGATCGCGGTAAGCGCGACACGCATCCCCAAAAGCTTTGAAAATCGCCATGGATTCGGGGCTTTCACTCACTCTCCATTCCGGATGCCATTGCACGGCCAGTGTGAAACCCGGCGCGCCTTTGACCCGGAAGGCTTCAACCAGGCCATCCTCGGCCTGTGCCTCGGCTATCAGCCCTTCACCCAGAACTTCCACACCCTGGGAATGAAGGGAGTTGACCTGTATTTTTCTTTGGCCTGTGATCTGTCGCAGCAGGCCATGCTCAGCAAGCTCTACCGGATGCACCGGCGCGTATTGCACATCCAGTGCATCATCCGGATTTTCCTTGTGTATTCGAAGACCTGGTACTTCGTGCACATGCTGGTAAAGCTTGCCGCCGAAAGCAACGTTCACCTCCTGGAATCCGCGACATACCGCAAACAGAGGCATGCCTGCCTGAATGGCCGCCGGAATCAGGGCCAGAGCGGTTACATCCCGCTCCGGATCGTGCCAGGTACCGGGCCGGCTGGGTTCACCGAGGTAATGATGCGGTTCAACGTTAGAAGGACTGCCGGTGAGCAGCAAACCATCAAGCCGGTCGAGTATGTCAACGACATCGAACCCTTCCGCCAGGGAAGGCAGGATAACCGGACAGGCTGAAGCGCCATCAACTACTGCGCTCAGGTACTTCTCACCCGCCATATGGAAAGCATGAGCTCCAACCATTCGGCGATCCGCAATCACTCCTACCAGCGGCTGATTACTTTTCATTCCTGAACAACTCCTGTTTCTTTTCAGGCTGATGCACCTTTCAGGCTGCAGCAGCTTGATCTTCCATTACTTAGCCTTGGCCAGCGCCGCCGCCGTGATGTCGAGACAACGCCAGGCTTTCTCCACCAATTCATCGATATGTGCATGTTCTGACACCAACGGCGGAGAAACAATCATGGTGTCGCCCACGGCACGCATGACCAGGCCGTTGTTCACACAAGTATCACGGCAAACGGTGCCTGCGCCCAGATTTTTTGCAAAGCGCTGTTTGCCGTTTTTGTCGGCCACAATTTCGAGCGCACCCACCATACCCGCACTTCGAGCCTCGCCAATAATTGGATGATCACTGAGGCTGGCCCACTTTTTCTGGAAATACGGAATCAGGTCATTTTTGACTCGCTCGACAATTCGGTCACGTTGCATGATGTTAAGCACTTCCAGCGCAACCGCAGCACAAACCGGATGGCCGGAATAGGTGAAACCGTGGGCAAATTCGCCGCCCTGCGTAGTCACTACATCAGCAACACGCTTGCCCACCAAGGCACCACCCAGAGGCAGATAGCCGGACGTCACACCTTTGGCAAAAGAAATCAGATCGGGACGGATGTTGAAATACTCCGAACCGAACCACTCGCCCAGGCGACCGAATGCGGTAATTACCTCATCAGCTACCAGCAGGACGCCGTACTCATCGCAGATACGCTGGATTTCGGGCCAATACGAAGCAGGCGGAATGATTACGCCGCCAGCCCCTTGAATCGGTTCGGCGAAGAATGCAGCCACGTTTTCAGGCCCGAGTTCCAGGATTTTCTGCTCCAGTAAACGTGCCTGCTGCAAACCGAATTCATCCGCCGGCATATCGCCACCGAGGCCAAAGTGATAAGGCTGTTCGATATGCGTGATGCCCGGTACCTGCAGCACCAGTTGTTCCTGCATGGCACTCATGCCACCGAGGCTGGCGCCCGCCACGGTACTGCCGTGGTAAGCATTCTTCCGGGCGATGATGATCATGCGCTCGGGCTGATCCATCAGAGTCCAGTAGCGGCGGACCAATTTTAGTTGTGTGTCATTGGCCTCTGATCCAGAGCCGGTAAAGAACACATGCTGGAAGTTACCCGGGCTGATCTCACTGAGCTTTTCAGCTAAAGCAATGGCTGGAGGATGGGCGCACTGGAAAAAGCTGTTGTAATAAGTCAGTTCCTGCATTTGCCGGGCGGCCACCTCGGCCAGGTCTTTGCGGCCATACCCCAGGTTCATGCACCACAGCCCGGCCATGCCGTCGAGAATTTTGCGGCCTTCGGAGTCGTAAATGTAAACACCTTCCGCACGCGTGATGATGCGACTGCCTTTGCGACCGAGCTCATCGAAATCAGTGAAGGGGTGAAGGTAATGGCTGGAATCACGCGATTGCCATTCACGTGTTGCAGTTGCCGCCTGGGTGTTCATGAGTCTTCTCCGTGCCCGCGATTTCCTTCCTTGAGGATGAACGCTAGGATTTCAGGTTTTTAAAAACAGTTTCTGGGTGATTTAAAAGCAGTTTCCTGCGTGTTTAAAACAATAGACACATTCTACCCGCACCCATGGTGCGGCCGTAACCCCCGACGGGTGCTAAAAATATACAATGCGGCATGGCACCAGCAAGAACTTCGACCATGCATTCATTCGCGGTATCAAGTTGATAACCCGGCAGCAATCCCTCTCCAGTGCGCTTCTCGCCATGGTTTTTGGGCTCCTGATGGTCCTGGTTCTGATCCGCATGCAGGTGGTTGATTATTCCGTTGGTAGCTACATCGCCTGCAAAGGCTGCTTCCATACTTTCGTTATCATGACCGACCTGCCACTGTTCAGCCTGGCAGCGGGTATCCTGTTACTGGCCAGCATACTGCGACCAATCTGGTTGGGCCGCTTGACCCAGCTGCTGCTGGGTTTCCTTTTCCTGGTGTATGTCAGTGATCTGCTGGTCCTGCGACTGTTCAATTCCCGGCTGTTTTTGTCGGACGTGGCCTTGTTCATGGCAGAGAAATCAGCTATCTGGAACCAGTTTTACACGGGTATCGGTGGCCCGCTGCCCGCTCTCGGCATCGTGGCTGGCCTGCTCCTGTTCTTCGCCATGTTGTATCTGCTTCCACCGGTACAAACTCTGTCGCAACGCGTGTTCCTGATTGCTGTGCTGGCCATCTCTTTGACGGCGAGTACCATCCTGCGGCCCCAGCCCTATGTCAATGAATGGGTGGTAAGCAATGTGTTCACGGCCAACCTTGCCAGTACCGAGCGGGTAAAATACTCTGCAGCCGAACAAGCGCGCATCCTGGCCGAACCCGTCAAGGGCCAACGGATTTCCAGCAGTCAAACGAACGGTATGGCAGCAGGCAGGAATGTAATCGTGGTCATCGTAGAATCCTGGTCGGCATGGCACAGCGCGCTGTTTGGTGGCTACCAGGACTGGAGTCCACAATTCGATGCAGCCGCCCGCGAAGGCCTTCGCTTTACGGAATTTCACAGCATCGGCTTCGCCACGACCAACGGGCTGGTTGGCATACTGGCCGGCCAGC
>JBGTHE010000320.1:0-3388 GCA_041746335.1 Lysobacterales bacterium
CAGGAACAGGACGCAATTAAGGCAAAGCAAGACCGTGAAGCCCAGTCGCTGGCGGAAGGGCGCAGAGCTGACTTGGGAGAAAAATACCGACTGGCGGTACAACAACTGGTAAAAGATAATTGGTTACGCCCGCCCACTGCGCGACCAGGCCTACGGTGTATCCTTAAGATTGTGCAGATACCGGGTGGCGAAGTGATCTCGGCCGCGATATCCGGCAGCTGCAACGGTGACGAAGCTACCCGCCGGTCCATCGTGGCGGCAGTGGAGCGAATTGAATCATTGCCATACCGTGGTTATGAAGACGTATTCGCACGAGAAATCGATTTTGAATTCAAATACGACGGTGAATAGAAAAGTGAAAAAATTACTACTGATGGTACTGGCTCTACTGACCGCACCCCTCGCGCATGCACAACTCCAGATCGAGATTGTCAGTGGTAGCGCCAGCGCCCTTCCCATAGCGATTGTTCCATTCAAGTGGGAGAAGGCAGGGCCACCGCCAGTGCATAGCGTTGCTGAGATTGTTTCCAACGATCTGTACCGCTCGGGCCTGTTCAAGCCGCTTGAAGCCGACGACATCATCGAACAACCTCACGAAGAAGCGGACATCCGTTTTGGTACCTGGCGTCTGCTCAAAACCGACTACATCGTAATTGGTAAAGTGCGCGATGCGCCGAACGGTGGCCACGAACTGATCTACCAGTTATTCGACGTCCATACACAGGAGCGCTTGTTATCTCAGGTAACTACAGTAGGCCAGGGTGACTTGCGCTTTGGCGCACACCGGGTTGCGGATGCCATATACGAAGCGCTGACGGGTATACCCGGGGCATTTGCCACGCGGATTGCTTATGTGACGTCAACCGGTCTGGGCGCCGATCAACGCTATGAGCTGGTGGTGGCTGATGCCGATGGTTTTGGACCGCAATCGGTGGTGGGTTCTCCTGAACCGTTGATGTCACCCGCCTGGTCGCCGGATGGTCGCAAACTGGCCTACGTTTCGTTCGAAAAAGGTAATTCGGCCATTTATATGCAGGATGTCTCGACCGGTGCCCGTGAACTGGTTTCCAGCGGCAAAGGCATAAACGGGGCTCCGGCCTTTTCACCGGACGGAAAACGCATGGCTTTAACGCTTTCCCGCACCGGAAATCCAGAGATTTATGTGCGTGAACTGGACACTGGGCGCGAAACTCAACTTACTCAGCATTGGGGGATCGATACCGAGCCCAACTGGTCGCCGGACGGGCGCACTCTCTATTTCACTTCTGACCGCGGTGGCAAGCCGCAGATCTACAGCATCCCTGCGTCGGGAGGTAGTCCTGAAAGGGTAACGTTATCAGGTGATTACAACGCGCGGGCCAACGTTGCGCCAGATGGCAAGACCTTGGCTGTGGCACAGGGTCGGGGGAATGAATATCGCATTGCCCTGTGGAATTTTGAAAACGCGCGCTTCACGGTGCTAACTCCCGGAAACTTAGACGAATCTCCTAGTTTCGCCCCGAACGGTAGTATGGTACTTTACGCAACGCGTGAGGGGGCACGAGGAGTGCTCGCAGCGGTGTCCGCAGACGGCAGTGTGCGGCAAAAGCTGGTTCTCACCGAGGGGGACGTTCGCGAACCCGCATGGTCACCTTTAATTAGGTAATATAATCAGAGTCATACGTTTGCGTGCCATCAGATGTGGTGCGTTAGCAACACTAAGGAGATGTAACATGAGTACCACGTTTAAATGGATAATGGCCATAATGTTCGCAATGACAATTGCGGCGTGTCAGCCTAAGCCAAAACCAGAAGAGCCTGCGCCAGTGTCTGAGCCAGCGAAGCCAGTGGTAACAGATGCTGCGCTTGATCCCTCAGACTACACCGACGCGCGTAATTTTGATAACCCTCAAAGCCTGCTTTCCAAGCGCATCGTTTATTTTGACTACGACCAGTCGACTGTCCGCCCTGAATTCCGCGGTATTGTAACAGCACACGCTGCTTACACCGCTGCGCACAGCAGCGCCCGCGTAACTCTGGAAGGCCATGCTGATGAACGTGGTAGCCGTGAATACAACCTCGGTCTGGGGGAACGTCGCGGCAATGCCGTGATGGGCCTGATGTCAGCGCAAGGTTCACGTGGCAATCAGCTCAACGTAGTCAGCTACGGTGAAGAGCGCCCGGTTTGCCGCGTCAGCGATGACACTTGCTGGGGCCAGAACCGTCGTGTGGAGATAGTTTACACCGCGCGCTAAGTCTATGACTTTACTCGTTCCTAAAAATATCAGTATGGCCAGCCTAGCGCTGGCCATGCTGTTTTCTACGTCGCCCCAGGCGCAATCCACTGACTTGAATGTGGTCGCTGATCTGGTTAGCCAGGTGCAGGAATTACAGGACGAAGTCAGGGTGTTGCGTGGCCAGGTCGAAGATCAGGCCAATCAGCTGGAAACCTTGCGGCAACGTCAGCGTGACCAGTTCCTGGATTTGGATCAGCGCATCAGTGGTCAGAGTAACCCGGGAAGTGCAGCTTCTGGTCAAGCACCTTTGCCCGGTGCGCAAAGTGCCGGCACCGCAGGTGAAAATTATGATGAACCTATAGCCACCGAACTCCCAATTGATGGCGAAGCAGGGCCGGAAGATCCCGATGTCAGGCCGCCCATGGATATACCATCCGATACGGTAGCCCTCGGTACGCCAGAGGTGCAAAGCCAGTCCATAGCGGGAAACCCAGCAGAAGAGAAAGCCGAATATGATCAGGCCTTTCAATCACTGAAAGATTTACGCTATGCGGATGCCGCCGAAGGCTTCCAGGCGTTTCTGTCACGATATCCGCAGAGCGAATACGCCGACAATGCACAATATTGGTTGGGTGAGTCTTACTATGTCACCCGTAATTACGATATCTCCCTTGAAGCTTTTGATGACTTATTGCAAAACTATCCGGAGAGCTCCAAAACTCCGGACGCCTTGTTGAAGATTGGTTACGCGCACTACGAGCTCAAGCAATGGGATCAGGCGCGCGCTGCCCTGGAGCAGGTTAAGCAGCAATTCCCCGACACCACATTGGCTCGGCTGGCTGATAACCGTCTTCGGAGCATGCGTATGGAAGGCCATTACTGAGCCATTCACGGCGCGAGCTTTACTGTCCGGCTACTATCTTTTCTGATTGCTGATTTTCCCAGCCATACCCATTTTTCAGGCTGTAGAATACCCCCATGAATGAAGCAGCCTTGCGCTATGTCCCCGAATCCCGGGCCGACATGCTGAAAATTACCGAAATATTCCATTCTCTTCAGGGAGAAGCCCGGCAATCTGGCTTGCCCACTGTTTTTGTCCGCCTTACCGGTTGCCCGCTGCGCTGTGTTTATTGTGACACTGAATACGCTTTCACGGGGGGCGAGTGGATGCA
>JBGTHE010000321.1:0-1528 GCA_041746335.1 Lysobacterales bacterium
GCATCTTGCTGGGCGCGGCCGTGGTCGGAGTCGTGGAACTGGCCAAAAAGCTGAAGAGCAAGCCCGAGGAGCCGCATGCCGGAAAAACCTGATGGGAGGCGTAGCAATAGTGGGGGCGATGGTCTTACCCAGCATTGTGACCCGGGCATTGGCTACTGAGGTTGATTAGCCGTTTGCCGTCTAGGATACTTACACCCCCTTTACCCCTGACAAAATGATACTTAAATGAGCGATATCAAAAAAATCTGGTTCAATGGCGAAATGCGGGACGCGGCCGACTGCAATGTGCACGTACTCAGCCACGCCCTGCACTACGGCAGTTCGGTATTTGAGGGCATACGCGCTTACGAAACCAACAGCGGCACAGCGGTTTTTCGGCTGGACGACCACATCAGGCGTTTGCGCTATTCCGCTGACGTTTACCGGATTCCGCTCACTTACAGCAACGATGTACTGAGCCAGGCTTGCTGCGACACCATCAAGGCCAATGGACTGAAAAGTGCCTACCTGCGGCCGCTGGTCATGCGCGGCAATTGTGGCCTGGGCGTGCTGCCCAAGGACATGAACAAAGTCGATGTGGTCATCATCGCCACCCAGTGGGGCGCTTATCTCGGCGAAGAAGGGCTGCGTAACGGTATACGCGCCTGCATCACTTCCTGGAACCGGCTCGCTCCGAATACCATTCCTCCCGGTGTAAAAGCCGGCGGCAATTACCTGTCCAGCCAGCTGATTGGGCTGGAAGCGCGTGACCGTGGCTTTGAAGAGGGCATCGCACTGGGTAATGATGGTTTGCTCAGTGAAGGCGCTGGCGAGAATATCTTTATCGTTTCGCAAGGCCGCATTCTGACACCACCCGGCTCGGCCTCCATTCTTTCAGGCATCACCCGCAGCACTGTGATAACGCTCGCGGCCCAACTGGGTTTCCAGGTACACGAACAAACCATCGCCCGCGAGCAGCTTTATGCCGCCGACGAAATTTTCATGACCGGCACTGCAGCTGAAGTCACGCCCGTGCGCCAGGTGGACCACATGACCATTGGCGCCGGTGGTTGCGGGCCGATAACCCGGAAAGTCCAGGATGCTTTCTTTGGCCTTTTTAATGGCAACACCGTAGATCAATGGAATTGGTTGCGGCCAGTTTGAAATGTAGGAGACTGCTGTTAAGCCGATCTTTTGTTCGCTGGATCGCCCCTACAGACCTGATGATTCGCGGCCTCGCCCTTCAACAACGCGTAATCATTCGCGGCCGAGGCCTCTGATATAGCCATTTTCTTCGCCCCCGAGGCCCCTCCTACGGCCATCTCACCCGAATCCTACGGGCGGCGGCATTCATGTGACAATAATTGTCACGCGCCTGACACACACTGACATTGGATACGCCGCAGCGGCGAACTTTTGTTGGCAGCTTGACGCTGTAAATATTTGTTATATCACACTTTATTTTCACTCCAACGACTTGGCCTGTTTCTTGCTCTATTCCCTTCAACTAACTGACTGGTAGCAGTTAGTGGGAACGAGACGGAGCCTC
>JBGTHE010000322.1:0-6205 GCA_041746335.1 Lysobacterales bacterium
TGTCCTTCATGATGAAGAACACCAGTACCGGCACCAATACCAGAAATACAACCAGCGCCAGCAGAACGGGCAGTGAAGCCAGCGACCAGCTCAATAATTGTTGGCCGGCATTTCCCAGTTCCTGGCTGATGGCTGCGGACATGGCCTGAACTTGCTCCTCGCTGATCAATGCAGGATAGCGCTCCGGTAAGTGCGTCAATGCCTCCTGACCTTTTGCCAGGTAATCGGGGAACTGTTGTACAAACTGGGTGAGCTGCCGGGAAATGCGCGGAATAACAATGAATAACAGGAAAACCAGCAAGGCCATAAAACCAAGAAAAACCAGAATGACTGCAGGCATCCGTGACAGACCCAGCTTTTGGACTCGCACGACCAGAGCCTCCAGCAGGTAGGCGATAATGATGGCCGCAAACATAGGCGCCAGCCATTTGCCCAAACCGATCACCACGAACAGGCCAACCAACAACACCACCCCGAGGATGACGACCTGGGGGTCGCTGAGGTAGCGCTTAAACCAGTTCTTCAGCAGTTCCAAGCAAAAACTCCAATCAAAGATGGCACAAGCTCAAACTTGCCGGGAGGCTAACATATATTCCAGGGAGAAATTCATGCCAGTGCAAGGCCATCCATCAGCCCTGCACTCAACTCTTATTGAAGCCGATGATTAATTTGCCCGGGCGGGCAGTAAACGACTCAGAAGCTGACCGTCCAGTTAGCTTCGAGCTCGAAGCGTTGGTCAAGATCTTCGGTAGTCACACCCAGCACACTGCCGCCAAAGGCATATTCTGAAGGGGCATAAGCAGCATTAAAGTGCAGCCGGCTGCTACGGGATGTGCTCAGGGCATACCCCACGGTCAAGGCGCTGTCAGCGAGGTCAGCTTCCAGTGCCTGACTCAGCAGCAATGAGGAAGGTGACGGCTGTTGACGCGTGCTGTAGTCGACATGCCACTGCTGCTTGTCACCATCGCTCCAGGTCCAGCCCACAGAGTAAACAGTCAGATCTTCCCATTCAAAATTGGGGCTCGTGGAATCACCCAGCAAGGCCAGGAAACGATTGGGCAGATAACGACTGGGGAAGGCGTTTATATCGCTGTACAACACCCGCTCTACCGCGACATTCACCCAGGAACGCTGGCTGGCCTGCAGCTGCAAACCTACACTCGCGCGTGCCGGTATATCCAGATCACCAGGATTTGAGTAGACCCCCCGATATTGCGCAAATTCTTCCATGTCAATGCGTGATTGGAAGCCGGTTTCGATTGCCACGCCACTCAGGATTTCCTGACGCAATGCGAGACGCACCCCAGTGCCGTAACCAGACTCCTCATAGGGCGAGTAGGTATTGATGTTGGGCGTGGCTAGCCAAAGATTATCCGGTGTGGTGGCCGAAACCATACCCAGGTTGGAAGTACTGAAGCGCTGATATGCGATCACAGCGGCCACACCCAGCACACTGTTGTCTCCCAGATGTTGCTCGAATCCCGGAGCGAAGTATTGCCGCTCAAACAGCGAACCATTGAATGCATTGATGTCTGCATCAGCACGTTCTGACGGCCACCTGCTATCCTGCTGCGATTCAAAATTCAGGTAGAAATACGTGTTGGAATCACGTTCCAGCCCTTCGGCAAAATCTGGCAATAACCAGGCATCACTGTTGCGCAACCAGCTCACATGAACAGGCTCGATGTCATCAGGCAACAGATAGCTGGGTGTCAGTTCCTGCGCCAGGTACTCTTGCCAGGGGCCCAACTCAAAACCCAGGACGTAGAAAGAAGTGAGGCCTGTACCCCCTGCTGCAAAACTGACAGCGGGCAAGCCGATACCGAAACCGGCAACCTGGGCAGTCGCCATTGCTGGCGCCATTCCCAAGGCCAATAAAATAGACTTGACGAGTTTTGAACGAACTCTCAAACGAGATCCCTCTGCAAAATTCACGTATACGGCGTGAAATATGGCAGGAATACAACACTCTGTCAATCCGGCAGCCCGCGTTAAACGGCTTTCCGACGGGCTCTTACAATCAGAATCCAAGTTGCTGATTTGCAAAAGACTTGCATTGAATGAATCCATTTATCGGTAAGGACCACCAGCCACCCAATGAGCCTGGAAAAAATCAAACGTTGCCTGTACGCAACAAGTGCCACAATGTGTTGCCAAAACACATCACAACTGAAGAGTATTGCCGCGAATCCGTTCAATGATGGCCGCTGCAAACTCCAGGGTTTTGCCGCTTCCACCGAGATCCGGGGTGACTCGATCAGCGCAGGCCATGGTGTCGATGATGGCCGCACGGAGGCGATTGGCTTTGTCAGTTTGCCCAAGGTGGGCCAACATCAGGGCCGCTGCCAGCATCAAGGCACAGGGGTTGGCAATATGCTTGCCGGCGATGTCCGGCGCTGAACCGTGCACTGCTTCAAACATGGCGGCATCCTTGCCAATATTGGCCCCCGGGGCCAGTCCCAGACCACCTATCAGGCCAGCGCACAGGTCGGAGATGATGTCACCGAACAAATTGGTAGTGACAATCACATCAAACTGATGCGGGTCCATGACCAGTTTCATGCAGGTCGCGTCCACAATCATCTCTTCACAGATGATATCCGGGTACTCGCCGGCGACTTCACGGGAAACGTCCAGAAACAGGCCGGAGACGGCCTTGAGGATATTGGCCTTATGCACCAGAGTCACTTTCTTGCGGCCTTCGCTGCGCGCCAGCTCAAAGGCATAGCGAGTGACCCGCTCAGAGCCTTTTCGTGTGATGACCATTTTGGATTCGGCCCGGTTGCCGTCTTCACTGACCATGGCATCGGCCGCCAGATAAGCGCCTTCGGTATTTTCCCGAACTGTGATGATGTCGACCTTTTCGTATCGCGCTCGTGTGCCCGGCATGGAAATCACTGGCCGGACGTTGGCATAAAGATCAAAAGCGATACGGAGGCTGACATTTACCGAACGGAAGCCTTTGCCCACTGGTGTCGTCAACGGGCCTTTTAGAACCACCCCATTGCGCCGAATGGATTCCATGGTGATTTCTGGTAAAAGCTCGCCGCTTTGATCCAAAGCTGTCAGCCCCGCGTCCATGAATTCGAAATCCAGACCACAATCCAGCGCTTCAAGCGCATGCAGGGTGGCCTCGGTAATTTCAGGACCTATGCCGTCACCGGCAATAACTGTAACGAGTTGGCTCATTTGAAAGGAATCATTCGCATTTACTCCGCGCATCTTTGACTGCAGTGCTGAGTTGAGTTTTGCCTCGGTAACTGGAAGCTTTAGTACTTTCTGCGGGCCGCATTATACATCAGCACCTCACGGCGCTCAGATGCAGCTGATTGGCCTTGGTAAGCCAGCATAACGGCAGGCCTGAGTGGCCGGCCCTTTGGGAAATAATTGATAAAGGTAACGACTGTCAGCTTTGTCTTTACCTAAACGCTCACCGGTTATCCGCACCAGCGCGCGCATCGGTGGGTCGATATCGAAACGCTTAAAGTAATCCCTGAAAATCTGCATCACCACCCAGTGATCCGCATTCAATTCCAGCCCGTCGGCCAGCGCCATTTTACGACTCACCTCCGGGGTCCAGAGGGCCGGCTCAAGTAGATACCCTTTCTCGTCGAGCTCCAGAGTAATACCATTCTCCAATTGCATGCTGAAGGCCGTCATTTCCAGCTCAGACAATGCCGGTGGTACCTGAATAGTTCTACCCAGTCTGAGTCGGTTATGAATTTCCAGTCGCCGGATTTTTGCTCAATGCCCTGCGCTGCGGCATCGGCTGCCAGAACATAAACAGCAACTCCTGCGTTAAGGGATCGATTCCAGTTTTCATCCAGCAGCACGGTCACCGCTGTATTCAGGAGAACCAGGCTATCGCCGGAAGCGCAATGAGCCAAACAGGCTTGCACGCTTTCAACATCAGCGCTCATCAGGCAATGCAGGCAACCTGCAGCTTCAGCACAAATCGAAGTCGTGGTCACAGCGTCAACAACCGGTCGCAATGGTCCATTTGCTGACGCATTTCAAAAGCGGTGCTCGCCTTGACCGGCAGGCAGGTTTCCCGCCCAATCCGTCTCAATCTGTCCAGCCAGGCCACATCGGCAAACACCTGTGATTCAGCGTGTTCCAACAGCTCCGGCAAGCTCGCCCAAGCCCGATAAGCGGCAGGGAGCTGAGCTGCGGACGTGTCACCCCGTTCGATAAGTTGCAGCACGGCGTTTCCGACAAAATAGATATGCAGGTCGAAATCCAGAGTAGCAGCCAGCATGGCTACATCCAGCTGGGTTCGTGCTGAGCGTTGCGCGTAGGGTGTACCACGAACGATCATTCCCAATCTGAAAGCTGGATGTACGGGCATCAGAAGGAGATGACCCGCTCGGATTGGTGCACCAGTTCCAGCATATCTGCCAGGCCGGTTTGTTCAAATCCCGCGGTGTCGATGTTTGCAGGCAAACGGCGTTGCGATGATGCACTGCACAGCAACAACCGTGCCCCACTCCGGGCCGCCACTTCTAACCAGGCGGCAGAAAGCTCCGGAGTACCTGCATCTGCAAGCGTACCCGCCAAGGCGTTATAAACTCCGTCTTCGCGAAAGAACACCGCGGCTATTTGCAGTTCCGAGCCCTGGCATGCCCTGGCAAAGCGCAGCGCACAAAGCGCCAAAGGCGTTTGCCAGGGACTTTCATTAACGATGATCAGGCACTTCACGGTAAACTTGTCAGCATGTTGATATGAACCTGTCAGGCCCAGGGCGGTCTGATTCCGCTATTCTGCAGTCTCCGTGAAAGGCAAGATGAAGGTCAAGAGCCGCAACAATTTTCTGGCAAACAGCGCCCTCGCTCTGTTGATTTTTTCAATCAGCCTGAGCAGTGTCGCTCAAACCGATCGATTGGCCTTGCCCGATATGGGTGCATCGGCGGATTCCATTCTCTCTCGTAAAGAAGAAGAGGAGTACGCCAAAGCCCTGGTCCGCCAGATGCGGGCCTACGAAGTGCTGAATGAAGATCCGCTGATCATGGCGTACTTTGAAGACATGGGCTATCGCCTGGTGGCCAACAGCGACCGTCCGGACAAACCCTTCACATTCGTGGTCGTCGATATGGATGTGGTCAACGCTTTCGCCGCACCTGGTGGAGTCGTTGCGCTATACAGCGGCCTCATTCTGGCCGCCGACGATGAGAACGAAGTGGCGGGCGTGGTAGCGCATGAAATAGCCCACGTCACCCAGCAACATATCTATCGGGCCATCGAAAATGCCCAGGCCATGAGTATACCGCTGATGCTGGCCATGGTTGGCCTGATCCTGGTGGGCGGTGGCAGCGGCGAGGCTATACAGGGCGCGTTGATAGGCGGCCAGGCAGCGGCCCAGCAGGCCATGATCAATTTCACCCGGCAGAATGAAGCTGAAGCAGACCGTATCGGTATCCAGACGCTGTCCCTTTCCGGCTATGATCCACGCGGCATGGGTGAGTTTTTTGAGAAAATGAACCGCATTACCCGCGCCATGGGTGAAGGACCGCCCGAATACTTGCGTACCCACCCGGTTACTGTAAGCCGAATTGCTGAAGCAGACAGCCGTGCGGAAAATATGCCCGTACCGCCAGCCAGCGCCGGACGAGACTTCTACCTGATCCAGGCTCGTTTGCGTGCCTTGGGTGAGGCCTATCCCGCCAAAGCGCTGGAGCATTTTGAGTTTCTGAAGCAAAGGGCAGATTTGAAAGAGGCCCAGGGCGACGCCTTGGATTATGGTACCGCCATCGCGTTGCAACGGCAGGGCAAATACCAGGAAGCGCGCAGAATTCTGCTCAATCTTATGGATAGGGGCGAACACCTGGCCTACCAGATACAACTGGCTGATCTGGATCTCACTTCCGGCCACACGGCCGCTGCATTGGACCGCCTGGCCGGGCTGTATCACAGCTTCCCCGGGAACAACGCCATTTCCATGGAGTACAGCCGTGCCTTGTTGCACGATGGTAAAAAGGGCCAGGCGGAAACGGCCAGCGTCATCCTGCGCCAACAGATTCTCAGCCAAAGCGAAGACCCGGCTTTGTTTGCGCTGTATGCCCGCGCTTCCAACGAAGCCGGCAATACTATTCGCGCCAAAGAGGCCATAGCTGAGTCTTATTATCTGCGTGGCGGCGTTCATGAGGCTGTTTTGCAACTGCAGGAATTGGTCGGTCGCGATGACCTGGACTACTACGAGCGTGCCCGC
>JBGTHE010000323.1:0-2160 GCA_041746335.1 Lysobacterales bacterium
GAACATTCGAATGGCTTTGATGTTGGGCACGGGGCCCGAGTCGAACCAGTGCTTCATATTGGCGGGTACGCTGATCAGGTCTCCTTTTTCACAATACACCGCATAAACATGTTCGTCTGGATGCAGGCAAAAGAGGCCATGTCCATCGACAAAAAAGCGGACTTCGAACTCACTGTGAGACTGCTCGGCAAGAAACTTGGCGCGCAAAGCAGCCTTATCTGGAAAATCCGGACCCACGCTGATCACATCGGCTGACTTGAAGTCGTGCTGCTTCATCAAACGCTCGACAGAATCACTGTAAGCCGCCAGGATGGCCTGCTGGTCGGCATCCTCGGCCAAAGGTTCATTGGCTGCCCAGCGTTCAAAGGTAACGCCGATGGCATCGAGCCGACGCGCGATTTCGTCCGGATCCTCAAGGGTTTGAGCCTGAGTGGGATCAGCGTAGCGGTAAACGGTTAGCAGACTCATCAGTTGCTCACTCCCTGCAGGTGATTTTCAATGTTCAACATGAACTCCAGCGCTTCGACATGGCGCAGTGCATCGCTGACGGATTCACCCCAGGTGTAGAGGCCGTGACCGGCAATGATGTAGCCATAACAGCTGTTGTTCAATTCATCATTGGCGGTCAGATAGCCTTGTACCTCATCGGCCAGCTGCGCTATGTCCTGGTTGTTATCGAATATGGGCAGTATCACCAAGGATTCGTGGCTATTGATGCCCGCCAGAGCTTTGAGCAGCTCCTGATTTTCCAGCACCACAGCCTCATCAAACAACCGTGAAGCCAGCACAGCCGCGTGCGAGTGGCTGTGCAGCACGCAGCCGAGGCCGGGGTAACGCGCATACAGGCTGGTGTGTAATAAGGTTTCCGCTGAAGGCTTTTTGCCGTCCAGTGATTCGCCGTGCAGGTCCACCATCATGATCTCATCTGCCTTCAGATAGCCCTTATGGCAACCCGAAACCGTGATGGCTACGCGCCCGGCATCCACGCGTGCTGACAAGTTGCCACTGGTGGCAGGAACACTCCCCTGGGCATGTAAGTATTGGCCAGCAGCAATCAGCTCTTGTGCGCGAGTTTGGAAATCGGGATTGGGCATTTGGCGCATCTGCCATTCAAATGTAAAGGGGATTGTAGTCGGCGGCTGGCTTTGTCTCAATGTTGCCGTTGTGCTTTCGCAATGCCGTGCGCGGACCGTTACCCCAGGCCGGATCCGATGCGAAGTGTTTTCCTGGGCAATGGATGCCGGGTCCCCGGGTCAGGCTCGGGGCAGGCCCACGCAAAGCGTGGCTCGGCATGACGGGCCAAGAGTCGAATGGCCCTGCCCTGATTCTTGACCGGTTCCCGGGCTCACCTTCTCCCCGCACAATGGCAGCCGCGCTGGAGAGTTCCGGGTAGCAGGCGCGAGCAAGGTCAGCTCCTACAAAGCACAATCACCTTCCACCTAGGAGGCAGCCTCACTGCCGACCTCGCGACTTCGCTTATACTGCCTGCTGCACATTTTCTTGAGTGCCATTCAACAATGCAGAACCTGCAAGGAATCCTCGGCCTCCTCGTCATCATCCTGGTCTGTGCGGCTTTCAGCAACAATCGCGCGGCCATTAGTCCCGCCCTGGTACTGCGTGCTCTGGCGCTGCAACTGCTATTGGCACTGTTGCTACTAAAGCTACCGGGCTCACAACACCTGTTCTGGATTCTCAATAAAGGCATCGTGGTTCTTCAGGAAGCCACGCGCGCCGGCACATCCTTCATCTTCGGTTATATTGGCGGCGCTGCAACGCCCTACACCTTGAGCAATGAAGCTGCCAGCCTGGTGCTGGCCTTTCAGACCTTGCCAATGATCATCGTCATCAGCGTGTTGTCGGGCCTTCTCATCTACTTCGGTATTCTGCCGTGGATACTGCGGCTGATGTCACTCCTGCTGGAAAAAACCCTGAGGATCGGCGGCGCGCCGGGTTTTGCGATTGCGGCGAATGCATTTCTCGGCATGGTGGAAGCGCCCTTGCTGATACGCCCTTATCTGGCAAAGCTGAGCAGCAGTGAATTGTTTTCAGTCATGGTGGCGGGTATGGCGACCATCGCCGGTTCTATGATGGCCATAGAAGCTGCGGTGATCGGCCATGTCATGCCCAATGCGGTGGGTCATCTGCTCAGCGCATCCTTGA
>JBGTHE010000324.1:0-6602 GCA_041746335.1 Lysobacterales bacterium
TGGCATCGGAAATGCCGTGTGCCCAGTCATACATGGGATAGATGTGCCACTTATCACCAGTGCGGTGATGGGAAGCATTGCGTATGCGGTAAATCACCGGATCACGCAGATTGATATTGGGCGAGGACATATCCACTTTGGCACGAAGGACGTATTTGCCATCTTCGAACTCACCCGCTTTCATGCGGCTGAACAAATCCAGATTTTCGTTAATGGGTCGATCGCGCCAGGGGCTGTTTCGGCCGGGTTCTGTCAAGGTTCCCCGGTAAGCGCGAATTTCCTCACCACTTAACTCCTCTACATATGCATGATCGTTACGGATCAGGTGCAGGGCGTATTCGTAAAGTTCTTCAAAATAATCTGAAGCATGGCGCAGTCGAGTCCACTCAAAGCCCAGCCAACGCACTTCATCCTTGATGGCACGCTCAAAATCCTCGTTTTCTGCGAGGGGATTGGTGTCGTCAAAACGTAAATTGGTGCCGCCACCGAATTCCGCTGCAATCCCAAAATTCAAGCAGATCGATTTGGCATGTCCGATGTGCAGATGCCCATTGGGCTCGGGCGGGAACCGGGTCAATATCGATTGATGCTTACCCGACTTCAGATCAGCTAACACCTGATTACGGATGAAATGAGTGGGCTTATTGGCGACATCGTTATTCATTGACAGTCTCTTGACATAAGGGTCTATCTATCTGCCTCATCTTTGAGGCTTGTGCACCGGCTCTGCATACCTGGACGAATTGACCCAGCCTGCTTTTGCTGACTGCCTGGCTACCTTGAGTTTGCCAGTACGAATTTGCTTTACCAGGTTAAAGCGGTAAATTCTAACGCATTGAACCAGTTCACCACTATGATCCTTTATAACGGGGTCCGAGCAGAGCGCATCAGCCACCAGCGGAATACAGATGAACAGCAAGCCAAACAGCATCTCAGCCTTTGTGCTCCCGGGCGCACCCGAAGGCGCAGAAAAATTGATTCGACCCGCCCGCCCAAAACGGGAATGGATGGACCGAACACCGGAAAACTACGCTTATCGATGCATTCCAATCACCGCGGCCAATACCATGGGCTGGGAAATTCTTAACCCCGTGAACTGTGAATTCCGCTGGAATGGCCTTACCCCCCACAGTCAGGTTTTTGTTTATCGTGAAAGAGAGGTCCGTTTTGGCCCAAAATCCCACTTCGGCACCGGTGTTATCACCTGGGATCTACCTTTTCTATTCAGGACACCGCCGGAGTACGGACTAGTAGTCACTGGGCCAGCAAATCATGACCGGCCACACATTACACCGCTGGACGGCTTCATCCGAACTGACTGGCTGCCCTTTCCCTTTACTATGAACTGGCGCATTACTACGCCCGATGTAACTCTGCGTTTTGAGGAGGGTGAACCGATTGCCCGCGTTTACCCTTATCCGCTGGCTTTACTGGATGAAACACAAATTGAACTGAAGGATCTCGGTGACGATCCGGATTTTGCCCGGCGTTTCAAGGAATGGGGGGAAGTCCGACAACAAAACTACCAACAGCGCCAACTGAAAGCACAATTGAACACCCAACAGGACAAGCCAGATCTGGAAGCCTTGTGGAATCGCCAATACGCGCGAGGCTCGGGGGCGGAATCATCCGAGCGGGAACACCAAACCGTATTTCGTTGCCAGCCAGTAGTTGATCAGCGCAAGCCTTCTTGAAACCGGTCAATTCCGGGTGGCTCATAGAAATCGGGCTAACGCGATCCGACGTATAGCGACGGTCAGCAGGGCGACGGATGGACAGACTTTGCAGTGCGCACTGGCTGGTACAGAAATTCGCCGGTTACCAGCTGCCGGACAAAAAAAAGCCCCGGTATTCTCGGGGCTTCAAAGCGCGTCGCATAAGGCATAGAAGTGTGGGGACTGCCTGTGTAGAGGCGCGACACGCTAGGCACAGTCAACTTACGCTTCCTATGTTAAGCATTTCGGGTTAAAAAACTGTGAACGCGCCGTTTTCTTATCGTGATTCAGGTACTTTTTTCGCACCGATTCGGACGAATTCAAGCAACACGCTGGCGATGTTTCTTAAGGTGCACCAGAAGCAGGGAGATTGCGGCCGGCGTGACGCCAGGAATGCGTGATGCCTGGCCTACATTGACAGGACGTGTACGCGCCAGCTTCTCACTCACTTCAGCGGACAATCCCGTGACTTGGGTGAAATCAAAATCCACGCTGATACCGGTTTCTTCATGGCGTGCCCGGTGAGCTATTTCATCCTTTTGACGTTCAAGGTAACCCGCATAGCGAACCTGGATTTCTACCTGTTCTGAAACCTGTGGTTCTGTGGCGCCCGGTCCAACCCCGTCCAGGCTGACCAGCCTGGCATAGTCCAGCTCCGGGCGTTTCAGCAGATCCAGGGCCCGCGCTTCCTTGCTCAGCTGAATGTCAAATTTCTGCTGAAGCTGCAGGCCCAATTCGTTGGTTGGCGTAAACCAGATACCCCTCAGGCGCGCCTGCTCTCTGCTGATGCTGTCCTGCTTCATGCAAAATCGCTGCCATTGTTCTTCACCGACCAGCCCCGCGTCCCGGCCCCATTCTGTCAGGCGCAAATCCGCGTTATCTTCCCTCAACAGCAAACGATACTCAGCCCGACTGGTGAACATGCGGTAGGGCTCGAGAGTACCCAGGGTCACCAGGTCATCTACCATAACCCCGATGTAAGCCTGGTCACGCCGCAATCGCAATGGTGCCCGCTCCTGGGCCAGACGGGCAGCGTTAATGCCGGCCAACAATCCCTGAGCGGCTGCTTCCTCATAACCGGTCGTGCCATTAATCTGCCCGGCAAAGAACAGGCCTTTTATTCTGCGAGTTTCGAGGTGCGGCTGCAACTCGCGCGGATCAAAGTAATCATATTCAATCGCATATCCGGGCCGGCTGATAAAAGCGTTTTCGAATCCTTTGATGGAATGCACCAGTTCCAGCTGGACATCAAAAGGCAAACTGGTTGAAATGCCGTTGGGATACAACTCCCGGGTGTGCAAGCCTTCCGGTTCTATGAAAATCTGGTGGCTGTTGCGTTCCGCAAAACGTACTACTTTGTCTTCAATGGAAGGGCAATATCTCGGCCCGATTCCCTCGATTTCACCGCTGTACAGGGGCGAGCGGTGCAAGGCATTCCGAATGATCTCGTGGGTGCGCTCCGAGGTGTGGGTAATCCAGCAGCAAACCTGTTGCGGATGATCCGCTGTGCTTCCACCGAACGAAAACACGGGCCTCGGATCGTCGCCGGGCTGCTTCTGCAAACCCTCGAAATCAACAGTCTTTCCATCAATACGAGGCGGTGTGCCTGTTTTCAGGCGACCCACTTTGAACGGTAACTGGCGCAGGCGTTCGGCCAGGGTCTGCGCGGGCGGATCGCCTGCCCGGCCTCCGGGATAGGAAGTTTCACCAATGTGAATTTTACCCGCCAGGAACGTGCCCGCGGTGAGTACCACCGCCCTGGCTTTAAATTGGACACCATTGGCAGTACGACATCCCGTGACTCTATCCCCTTCCAGCAAAAGGTCATCCACGGCGGCCTGGAACATCGCCAAATTCTGCTGTTGCTCCACCGCGGTGCGAATGAAGGCCCGATACAGGTTGCGATCACATTGGGCGCGTGTCGCGCGTACCGCTGGACCTTTACTGGCATTGAGGGTGCGAAACTGGATACCGGCTGCATCGGCAGCCTTTGCCATGACACCGCCAAGTGCATCAATTTCCTTAACCAGATGCCCTTTACCAATTCCGCCGATTGCAGGATTACAGCTCATCTGCCCAATGGTTTCGATGCTATGAGTCAGCAATAGAGTGCGAGCACCGCTGCGCGCGGAGGCCAGGGCTGCCTCCGTGCCTGCATGGCCGCCACCGATCACAATGACATCGAATTGCTGAGAATACTGCATGAGTGCTTAGGGGCCATGAAGAAAAGGGCGAGTATTGTACAAAAATCAAATGGATAGTGCAGCTATTCCTCACACACGATAAACTTTTGGCAGGTTGGTCGCGACATCCCCGGCCAAAACAAACTGGCAATCAGTGGTTCTGACGTTCCCGCTCTTCCTCTGTGTCCCGCTGCTGGCGACGATCAGCCCTTGGTATGACGTTGCTGGAATCCAGGCGTTGCTGATATGCCGGCGACTGCTGCTGGTAAGGTTGTTGGGTCGGTGGCTCCTGCCCAGCTGGGGCCTGCCGGTATACAGGTTCATTTCGCATCGGTGGAACCGCGACGGGTGCTGCGCCATGGCGCAAAGCCGACCGGTCCTGCGCTGCAGGACTGGTTCTCAAAGTTTCCCTCGGCGATTGATAACCCCGGGAACTGCGCCGCGAGTCGATGGGAATACCCGCAGTTGGAGCTGAACGCTGAGCAGGCTGGGTACTGTAGGCGCTTTGCTCGCCGTTCTGAGCGCCGTTGGGTTGAAGAGTAATTATTTGAGCTCCGACCGGCTCCAGTCTGCTTGCCCGCACTTTCCGGTCATTGCGGTTGCTGATGGTCATACCTTGATCTCCGGCCTGAGTCGGAGCCAGGCCGGTGGAACGGGATAAGCCCTGTTCTTCATTGACCACTGTTGCAGAACGGCGGCCCGCTTGATGAATTTCGCGCTGACGCAAACCCTCATCAACTCTCTGGTTGAATTCGCCTGAAGCGCCTCTGCGTCCACGCTCACTGGGCGGTATCACCACCGGGTCCGGGCGATTTTCTGCGGGCTGATGTTGGCCAGGCGGACGATAGCTATGGGTATTGCGATGGTATGGCCAATTTCCATAGGGATGGCCATAGGAATTGCCGTACCTGTAGCCAGACCCATGGCCGTACCGGTAGCCATATGGGTTTCTATAGTGGCCATATCCATAATGCCGGGAATAGGAATACCAGGGATCGTAATAGGGGTAGTAAGAATGACGATAGTACGCATGGGAATAGCTGGGCCAGTAGCCCAAGGGCGCGTATCCCCAGGCTTCGTAAGCCCCCGGGGAGCCAGCGCTGATAAACCAGCCGGGCTGGTAACTTCCGTAATAGCTATGGCCGTAGTAGCGATCGTCGTAATAGCCATGTCCTGGGTGATACGCAGAACTGTGCGTCTGGTAAGAATAGTTGCGGCCAGGGTACCCGCGCGATGAGCTATAAGTACTGCAGGCCTGCAAAAACAACAAAATCAGCAGACCGCCAGACAGAATCAGCGGCCGGAATTTTAGTTTCGGAAAATCTTTGAGCCCTTTCATAGGACCACAGGCTAACATGCAGCCGTGAATTTTTGCTGAATATCGATGGCTTAGCTTAAAACCCTGTTCGCAGGAAATACCCCGCAAAAGGAACTCAACGAGTTTCAGCATCCAGCAACAGCAGTTCTGCTCCTGCCTGCCCTTTGCCGAATACTTCGACACGAATATAGGCCTGTTCTCCGTTATTGGCGTCGATAGGGGCTTTCAGTATGAAGGGCGCCGTGCTCTGCGGCTCTCCGTGCTCTTTCCAACTTATTTGCACCGCAGTTTCCCGGTAGTCGCGGACTGGAAAGGACGTGGAGCAGGAACTGTCTGGCAATATCTGTCCACAGCTGACGTAATCACCAGATACGGGAACCAGGATGGTGACGTCGTGCACAATGTACGGCAAAGCGTTATGAATCTCGATCCCGGTAATCTGTAAATGAGGGCTTGCCGCTAGCTCGCTCCTGGGCAAATGTGGGCCACAGCCTGCCATCAGCCCGAGGATGCCCATGAAAGTCAGCACGCGCTGCAAAACCCAATCGGTATAACCACTCGGACCCATCAAGCGCGGTGGTGAACTACTGTTTGCCCAATGCGTTTTGAACAATTTCAGCCACATCGCCGGATAGTTCAGGAAGGGATGCAATCCGGTTCAGTTCACGAGTCATCAGGGCCTGTCTTCGAACGTCGTACCGCTTGATTTGATTGAAGGCCCCAGCCATACGGGACGCGATCTGAGGGTTGATGCGGTTCAACTCCATAACCCGCTCTGCCAACCAACGATACCCTTCGCCTGAAGCAGCATGGAAGCCGGTGGGGTTGGACATGGCGAAAGCCCCAACCAGTGATCGAACGCGGTTCGGATTATTCAGGCTGAAGGCCGGGTGCTGCAGCAGCCGGTCAAGCCCTTGCACGGCTCCTGTGCCTGGCCTGGTGGCCTGTAGCGCAAACCATTTGTCCATTACCAGGGAATCTTCGGCCCACCGCTGCTCAAACTGCTGCAACACTTCGGCAGCGAAGGGCGAATCGGTATATACGAGCGCTGCCAGCGCAGCCATTGAGTCGCTCATATTGTCGCAGCTCGTGAATTGCTGCAATGCTAATTGCTGGCCGTGCTCCAGCTCGGCCAGAAATGCCAGACACACATTCTTCAGACTGCGTTCGGCCATTGCACGAGCAGAGTTTTGGTAAGGCTGGCCGGAATTAAGCCGGTCGTAGTTCTCGGTAAACAACTCATGTAACTGTTCAGCAAGGCAGCGCCGTGTGAATTGCCGTGCAGCGTGAATGCCGTCCACCTCAACAATGGCCATTTGCTCACCCAGGTAATCCTCCGCTGGCAAGTACATAGCTTCTGCCAGCAAGGCCGGATCGGTTTGTCGA
>JBGTHE010000325.1:0-4827 GCA_041746335.1 Lysobacterales bacterium
GTGATCTGTGCAGCAGCATCGGCGTCTACCACCTGGAACCAGGGCAGATAATGCTGCACAGGGGCATCTAACTCGATCTTGCCCTGTTCGACCAGTTGCATGATGGCGAGGGCGGCGAACGATTTGCTGATCGAGTTGAGGATAAAGGGTGTCTGCGGTGTCACCGGCGGCCCAGACGGACCCGCAATGCCGAAGCCCTTGAGATGGACGATCTGATCACCGTGTACGATGCCCAGCGCCAGACCGGGGATGCGCAAATCACGCATCTGTGTTTCGATATAAGCGTCAATCGCAGCGAGATCGGGTGGAGTGTCCGCCGCCAGCGCCGCCCCGCCGGGAAAGAGCGTCAGAGTGAGAATCAGTGCTAGCAACGCCAGAATGTTCACTTGAATAGACATGGTTCCGTTCTCCTTGTGACTGTTACAAGCCGTAGAACATCTTTACGATCCTTTGGCGTAAAGCCCACGTGTTTTAACCGTGGGATATAAGCCACGCCCAGAGGCGGGTGCCCAGGGCGCGCGCATCGGATGCCAGGGCTTTAATGCTCAACATAATAATAGACACTTGACAGCCAGTGTAGGATGGGTCAGCCGTCGAGCAAGCTTGGGGGGAACATGCCAGGTGTACGGCTGACCCATCCTACCGTCGGGTGCGTAACATGAGTTATTCATGCTGCTGGTGTCAGCACTACGTGAGTGGCTCGCTGGCAAGCGTGGCTACCGTTTGCCCAGCGCCAGGTTGTCCTTGCCACCGATAGACCAGCCAACTTGCCAGGAGCACCGCGCCCAGCAAAGTGAGCAGACCGCTCTCGCCGGCCAGATATTCGAGCAGCAAGGAGGATGAAGTCGCTACCGTCAGGCTGGAAAATTGCCACCAAAAGGTGTTGAGCGCACCGTGTGCCAGCGCTACGGGCCAGAGGCTTCCACTGGTGAGCCGCAGATAGCCATAGAGGACACCCGCCACGGTCAGGGTCAGAAGAAACAAGCCGACGACGATAAACCGATTCCCGCTGGCATGATAGAAGGGCGTCAGCAGCATGAGCGGAAGATGCCAGAGTCCATGCAACAGGCCACTCAGCAGCAGCGCCCGCATGTGCCCCAGCGACAGCATGTGTGGGAGCAAATAGCCACGCCAACCGATTTCCTCGGCCAAGGCGAAGAGCGAACCGACGATCAGGCTGATGACCAGGTTGAGGAGGAAGTCTATCATCCCCTGACTATTGGTCAGATCAAGACGCCCAATGCCCGTACTCCAGACGATGGCATAGGTACAACCCAGCACGAGCAGCGGACCCAGAACGGCCAGCCTCCAACTCCCCCAGCCCGCCCGGTGTAGCCCAAGCGTCCGCCAGCCTGCGCTGGTGTAGCCGTCACGAGTCACAACCAGCAGCATGAGCAAAACAGCCGCCAGTGGCGTAAACATGGACAGGACTGCGCTGCGCTCGCCCACCCCCTGGCCAAAGAGCGCCACCAGCAAAGCCAGCGTCAAGGTGATGAGATAATACAAACCAGCTTTCATCAAGCTACCGAGTTGAGTGAACATGGTGCAACCTCTCCCTTGCAAGTTCTCGAAACTGGGTCAAATAAGGTTCTATCCTGAAATTCTCTGTATCGACAGTATCGCGCTCAGGCCAGGGCATTGTCATTGAACCAAAGATGAATGGGGTGGTTGATTTTTGGCGTACAGGTGGTTGACGCGCAGCAATATCCTGCGCAGGAAAGAAGCGATGATCCCGCATGAGTTTGCTGTCTAGCTCGCCAAGGAGGCTAATTAACTAGCGCGGATTTACTACAAATAGCTACCATATGCTACAATAAGCGCATGAGCAGATATGTGCCGTTACGTGTTGCCAAAAAGCAATTGAGTATGTCCGGCAACACACTCAGAAAGTATGCAGATGAAGGGCAGATCGATGCGATCAAAAATGAGGCAGGACAGCGACTATACAATGTCGATAGCTACATCGGCAAGCGCGGCGCCGCTACCACTGTTTGCTATGCCAGAGTTAGCAGCCGGCATCAAGCCAACGACCTTACTCGTCAACGACAGCATCTTTTGTCCCTCTACCCTGGCGCAGAAGTCGTTACCGATATTGGAAGTGGACTCAACTTCAAGCGCAAAGGGTTGCGCGCCATACTGGAACGACTTATGCGTGGCGATAAGCTCACGCTTGTTGTTGCCCACAGAGATAGGCTTGCTCGGTTTGGATTCGATCTCATTAAATGGATGGTCGAATATAACGGTGGAACAGTCGTGGTTCAGGGCGGAACTACGTACAGTCCACAGCAAGAGCTTGTATCCGATCTTCTCGCCATCATTACTGTCTTCGGCGCTAGAGTTAATGGACTGCGCAGATACGGTAAGCAAATCAAAGAAGATTCGGATTTATCCGAACAAGGAGCAGCAAAGAGCGATTGATCATTGGTTCGATGTGGCGCGGTATGTCTACAATCAGACTGTAGAGTATCTGCGACAACCGGAAACAAAAGCGAATTGGAAAGCTATCAAAGGGAATATCTTGGATTCGCTGCCGGATTTTTGCGCCAACGCACCGTATCAGATCAAGTCAATCGCAGTGCGTGACGCCTGTATCGCCGTTCGCGAGGCAAAAAAGCGGTATCTTAAGAGCGGCGTTGCCAATCAGGTGAAGTTTCGTAGTCGAAAGAACCCGGTTCAATCGTGTTACATCCCAAAGTCGGCAGTCAAAGATAGAGGGATTTATCACACGATTTTGGGGCCATTACGTTATGGGGAGCAGTTGCCCGATGTGATTCGGGATTCTCGTCTTGTGCGTCGGCATGGCCGATATTACTTGACGGTTCCAACAACAAGTCCGCGACGCGTTGCCGAGAATCAAGGGCGCGTCGTGGCGCTCGATCCAGGTGTTAGAACATTCCAGACAATTTTTTCAGAGAACAGTTTTGGCGGTATCGGGATAGACGCAAACCTTGTCATTCAAAAGATGTGCTACCGATTGGATGATCTTATTTCTCGTATGAGCAAGGCGAGCGGCAGGCGTAAAAAATCCATGCGCTGCGCCGCGGACAGGCTGCGGAGGAAGATCATCGCTAAGGTTGACGAATTGCATCATAAAGTGGCGCATTTTTTGGTGGACAACTTTGACATCATTTTGCTGCCGACGTTTGAAACAAAACCAATGTCAAGCAAGGCGAAACGCAGAATTCGGGCGAAGTCTGTTCGTCAGATGCTCGGCCTGTCTCACTACCGTTTCAAAATGTTCTTGCAGCACAAAGCGTTTGCGGCCGGGAAAATTGTTGTTGCTGTGAATGAGGCGTACACGAGCAAGACCGTTAGTTGGACAGGTGAAGTCAAGACTGGTCTCGGCGGTGCCCGTGTAATTCGCGACAGCGATGGCAATAAACTGGATCGAGATGTGAATGGGGCCAGAGGAATTTTCCTCCGGTCAGTGGTTGATACGCCATTGCTTAGAAATAATCTAAGCAATCACTTTGCAGCTATTGGTAACAATAGTTAGCGGAAAGGTATCGGTTAGAGGAGGTTCAAGCCACGCGCACAGACGAGCGCCTGGGTACGACTACTGACGCCCAGTTTGCCGACGATGTTGTTGAGGTGCTTTTTGACCGTGCCGACCGTAACAATCAGCTGCTCAGCAATCTCGTTGTTCGAGAGGCCACTGTTCACCAGACGCAGAATTTCGAGTTCGCGTTCAGTCAGCGGCTCAATCAAATTTAGGACTGGCGCGCGCTGCTGGCTGGGCGCTCTGTCCTGTACTTCCTGCACCGCACCAAACCCTGGCAATAAATGGTCGATGTAGGCGATCAGGTGGAGTTGCTGTTGATGGAGGGGGAGCCGGGCCATGCGCAATCTGCAAGCTGCAAGCAACAAGCGCAGCGGCTCGCCCTCATCCAAAAAGACGCGCACATAGCCTTCGGGTTGGGCGAGGCCCACGGCTTGAGTTAGTGCGATCTGGGCTGGTGCAGCATCCCCGAGCGCCTGATAGGCCAAGGCTTGGAGAAGATGGACTTTGATCTGGTAGCAGGGCAGGCTACTGTCGGCAGCGATTTGCCCTTGTCGTTCCAGATAGGTAAGCATCTCGGGTAAGCGCGAGCGGTCGCCAGTGGCGCGCGCCCAGGCGATGAAAACTTGGGCGCGCGCAATCCGGGTGTGCTCGTACTGATAGATAAAATCAAAGAAACGATAGGCGCCCACCAGGGCACCCTCTTCCCAGGTGGTGCCCTGCGCCCATGCCAACGCCGCAGTCAGCCCTGGATCTAAATTGCGTGCGGGTATCCCCTCCAGCACTTGAAACTGCGCGGTGATGGCAGGCAAGAGTGGCCTATGAATCACCGCTGGATGCTGTTCGACCAGGACAGACACCTGACGCAACAATGTCCACGCTTGCGCCCATTCACCCTGTGCCTGCTTGATGCGCATCAGTACCAGGCGGCTAAAGATGAACAAAGCGGGATTGACCTCCTGGTTGCTGTGAGTAACGGCTTCCTCGGCGTAGCGCAGGGCGGCGCCTAACTCATTCTGCTCGCGGAGCAAGTCTGCCAGGTTTAGGTACAAGCCGCCAACCGTCGGATAGACGAGTGCGTAGCGTTGGGTTACCCAAGCCAAAGTCTCCTGACACGTCGCCAAGGCGAGGCGTAGTAATCCAAGCGCGCGCTGCATAGCGACCTGATTTGCAGCGGCAACAATGAACAGATAGACATTGCCGGCAGCCTGGCTCATGCGGTTGGCCTCGGCTAGCGCCCGCTCCGCCGGAGTTACATCACCCAGCCTCAAGTAGGCCATGCCCAGTGCCCCAGCCGCAATACAGCGGAAGGTCGTCTGGTCAGTGCT
>JBGTHE010000326.1:0-6334 GCA_041746335.1 Lysobacterales bacterium
GCCGCATTCGGTTGCTGGCCGACGAACTGGAGCAGGCCCTCAGTAGCTGAAATCCAGGCCCTCAGTTACCAGAAATCGAATCGTCGTACTGTATGCGGGGCAACACACTCACTCCATGAAGTCCTGTTATACTCGCGTCAGCCCTCTGAGGTGTTTGCCAGTGGGACGTTAATGCCTTGTCCCTTAATCATGACCTCGGGGCGGTGACACTGTGTGCTGTTGTGCATGTTCGCAATTTGCGAAAAGCCTGAGGCCCTGTTAACTGCCCCACCTGAACCACTGGTTCAAGGTCGCCGGCCTGCAGCGGCACCCTGGAGGGCGCTAAATACCCAGGGCGAACCGACATTGTCGGTTCGCCCTTTGTTATTTTGCTATCTACATTTCACAGATGAACCTTCCTGTGCCTGAAACAAAATTGATCCTGCAACAAAAAAAGAATTTGCGCAGCGCCATGCGTGTAAAGCGCCGGAACATCCCTACCCAAGTGCGCGAACACTGCAATGCCGCGCTCAATCACCGATTGATCAAACGGTTACTGGATCTGCCACCATGCACGGTATCGGCGTATTCGGCCTTTGACGGAGAGCCCGACCTGGCCCCATCGTTCGTTGCCCTGCGTGAGGCTGGCTTTGAGTTGGCTCTGCCTTACATCGAAACGCAGAGAGGCAGCAGATCCATGGTTTTCCGGCTTTGGCAGCCTAACGATGCCCTGTCCGCAAACAGCCTGGGCTTTTCAGAGCCCAGCCAGGGTGAGCAACTCGAACCTTGTGAACTCGGGGTCATACTGATGCCACTGGTCGCCTGGGACCCCAGCGGTGTCCGGCTGGGAATGGGAGCGGGCTATTACGACAAGGCATTGGCTCCGCTGAGGCATCGAGCCAAGCCACTGCGCATCGGTATAGCCTTCGATACTCAGCGGTTGGACAAAATCCCTGTCGACCGCCACGACATTCCTTTGCATGAATTGATCAGCGAAAGTCAGAGGTTTACCTTCCCGGCCTGATCCGCGACAATGCCTTCAGCCTCTCAACAAAGATTTCCACGCGATGCGCTATTGGTTAATGAAAAGCGAACCCGATGCTTTCAGCATTGATGCCCTGAAAAATGCTCCGGGCAAAAAGGCGCACTGGGACGGTGTGCGCAACTACCAGGCGCGCAACTACATGCGTGACGGTATGCGTAAAGGCGATCTGATTTTTTTCTACCATTCCAATTGCGAAACACCGGGCATAGTCGGAATCGCCGAAGTGGCTTCCAAAGAAGCTTATCCTGACCATACGGCATTTGATCCCAAGGATCACCATTACGATGCTGACAGCGACCCGCAGAATCCACGATGGCTGATGGTAGACATTCGCTATAAGCGCAAAACCCGCAGGCTCATCAGCCTGACTGAGCTCAAACAGCATGAAGCTCGACTTGATGGTTTCGCCCTGATCCGTCGCGGCAACCGCCTGTCGGTAATGCCGGTGGAAAAAACCCACTGGGACTTTATCCTGAAACTGGAGGAAAATAAGGCATGAGCACCGACCCGCAACTAGCGCAGAAGATTCGAGTTGCCGAAGCCGCTTTGGCCTGGGTGAAGGAAGACAGTATCCTGGGTGTAGGCACAGGCAGCACCGTCAATTGTTTCATTGACACTCTGGCCAACAGCGGTAAGCGCATTAATGGCGCAGTGTCTTCCTCGGAGGCCACCAGTTCACGGTTAAGGGAAGCGGGAATTGAAGTTCGCGAGCTTAACCATGCCGGCACGCTGGATGTTTATATTGATGGCGCCGATGAATTTGACAAGCACCGGCGGCTGATCAAAGGCGGTGGCGGAGCACTGACCCGCGAAAAAATCATTGCCGCCGCCAGCCGGAAATTCGTCTGCATAGTCGATGAAAGCAAGAAGGTCGGGGTGTTGGGAAATTTCCCCCTTCCGGTCGAAGTTATTCCTATGGCCCGCAGTTATGTAGCCCGGCAATTGGTCGCCATTGGCGGACAACCCGTACTGCGGGAAGGTTTTACCACCGACAACGGCAACCAGATTTTGGATGTGCACAACATGAATCTGGTTGATCCAACCGGCATTGAGCAACGCATCAATAATTTGGCAGGTGTAGTCTGTTGCGGATTGTTTGCTCTGCGGCCCGCTGACGTTGTGCTGATGGCTACGCCCCGCGGAGTAGTTGAGATTTAACCTTGGCGCTGTAGTGGGCGGGCGCGAACATGGCTTGTGGAAGTCTCGTTGCACTCGTTTCCAAAGGCGGCGAGTAAAGACCTGTCGATCCGAAGATAATAAGACTAGTTTTCCTCAACTTTATCTTCAGCAATTGTTTCTTCAACAATGGGCTCTTCGACAATCTCCGCTTCGATCAGTCCTTCTACACCCAGCTCAATGGCTGCAGCGTCCAGCATGGGAATGGTGAAGTTCTCGCCGCCCTGGCTGCTGGCATAAACGTTCAGTTCCTGGCCTTCAGCAGCCTGGGAAATCAACACTTCCTGCCCGGCGATTTCTGCAGCGAATCCACGAGGAGGATAAGCGCGCTCGGCACCGCCCCAACTGCCATCGGGTTCGCGATAACGAACCACTGTTGAATTCGCCCCATGACGAATTACCTTGGCCTGAACCACGGCGTACCATTCTCCACCCCGTTCGATTAATTCAAGGCAATGTTTGGCAATGGTTGGATTGTTTTCGAGTAGTGCTGCGCTCCAAACCACATCAGCGCAAGTGGGACCCTCGTCCGAAGCGTTTACTGAGAACCCTGCAGTGCCTGCCAGGGCCAGCAAGGAAAGACGTATCGATATTTTCATGGCTTCCTCATTCAGTTCATTGCGATCCTGGGTTGAGCTGTTGCCTGCACGATAAACCGCTTGGGTGCGGAACCAACAAAATAAAACGGGTAGCAGGTGACCAGGGTCAATGTTTGCGCAGACGTGGGAGCCAGTACAGACACATCCTTCGGATCGACGATAACTATGGAGTCTACACGGTATGGCGTTTCCCCATGAATGGTCTGTAAATGCAACACATCTCCTTGCTGGATATCTTTCAGACCGCGAAAAAAACCGTCGCGGTGGCCGGCTAATCCCAGGTTTCCCGCACCATCGATACGAGCCGTTCCCTGAATTCGGCCCACACCTCTGTTAAGAACGAACTCATCAGTACCATTGTAAACGGGTGCCTCGATTTTCAGCCGGTCAATTCGGAGCACCGCCAATAGTGGTTCGGCGTCCTGCAACAAGCTGTCCTGATGCTCCTGTATACGCTTTTTGGACCACAGCTCAAAGTCTGGAGATTGAAAGTGCAGAACGCTGGCAGCTGCCCATTCCACGTCTGTGCTGCCCGCATGCGCGTTTTTTCCGACTTCAAGCGCAACTTCCTCTGAAGCCGATTCCTTTAGCTCAGCCTGCACCTGCTGATAGAAAGACTGCAAACCAGGGTCCGCGTAAGCACTTTGCTGGTAATTGAGCTGCGCAAAAACCAGTAACAACAGCAGCCCCGAGAAAAGCTTCAGCCGTTCGAACCACCAACGTGTGGAATGAGCGCGCCTGTCGAGGATGGAATCGCTCATAGGAAAAGCCACTGGGTGTTGATAGTGATCATCATTCAGTCTCTCTGGTCAGTCTCTTCGGTTGGGTCGGATACTAAACTCTGCAATGCAGGTTCGCAAAATCGGCAAGCTCGACCAGGGCTTTACGAGCCTCCGGCAAAAAACCAAAGAGGGTAAAATCGTGCGGCATATCGGGCCAGATGCTGATTTTGGTCGTAACTCCCTGGCTGCGTGCCTTGTCTTCGGCCATGACGCTATTATCCAGCAAAACTTCGGCAGCACTGACCTGGAACATCAGAGGAGGGAAGCCACGGAAATCTCCCCAGTACGGACTGGCAAGGGGATCGGTCGGTTTGTTATTGCCCAAATACCAGTGACGAAATAGCATGACTGTAGATAGCCGGAACATGCTGTCAGTTTGTTCGTTATCAATCACAGAACGACCGATACTGCTCAAATCCGTGGCAGGCGAAATCAATAGAGCACAGGCTGGCATTGCCCTGCCGGCATCACGCAATTGGCTCAGCAGGCCCAGACTGAGAGCGCCTCCCGCGGAATCACCACAAAGGACAACCTGGCCCGGATCAACGCCTCTTTCAAGCATCGCGTTCCACGCCGCTAAGCAGTCCTGTGCGGCTGCAGGAAAGGGGTGTTCGGGCGCAAGGCGATAAGCAGGAACCCAGGCATCCATGCCGAGCTCCAGTGCCAATCGTCCCGCCAGGGCGCCATGAACATTGGGAGTTTCCAGACACCAGGCTCCCCCATGCAACAGGAATACGGTGCCCTTGCTGTCACCCTTTTTGGGGCTGACGTAGCGAGCTGGCGCACCACCCAGTGTTTCGTCCCGCCACTCCATTTCCCGGGGCATCAGGTCATAACGCTGATCGAGGCGCGTGACCGCTCGGCGGTAATTTCCCACCTGCTTGCCCTGGGGAGATTTCTTCACCGCCAGGCGCAGGTACCAGTTCGTCATTCGGGCTTGCCAGCTGATCATTACACAGTATTCCTTCAGTACAGCAGTTGCAGCAGCAAGCGGTAAGCAATTACGCCATCGAGAACCACCAGCAGGAAACAACCGAGGGCAAAAGCCATGCGCCGCCGCGGAACATAGTTTGATCCAATATGAATGATGGCGTGCACGAGTCTTGAAGCTACAAAAGCCAGCGCCACTACCAGGGTAAAAGCATTCACCTGTAACAATGCCCAGAGCATGAAACAAGTGACATAGAAGAGCACCGGCAATTCGAATTGGTTGCGGATGGCGTTGTTGACCTGCACGACTGAATCAGGCCAGGCGTCGGCATGCAGGTTTCTTCGACTTTCGTCCACCTGCCCCGAAGCTGCCGCATTTTTCTTGCGCGAACCCAGGATAAGGTAAAGCCAGATAACCAGCACAATCTGCAAAAGTATCGGAATGAAAATCAGGTCTGCGTCCATGTTGGTTAATCCTTGAATGCGAACGAAGCCCTATAGCAAAGTTCAAACACTGCGTTCAGGTTTCGTTGAAAATCGGCTCACAGCGCACGTCTGTCTTGACTGAGCTGGCGATAAAGCAATCCTCATGTGCCCGCTCGTGCATTTGTTCCTGCTCCACACGACTGGGGAATTGCTCACCGGAGAAATGCACTGCAGGCCGCAATGTGACCCGTGTCATCGCCAACTTCCCATCCGCATTTTTGGACAGCAGCCCTGAAGCGACATCCCTGTACGAATCCACTACAAAACCGCGCATCGCTGCAATCGACAGGAACCAGAGCATATGACAGCTGGATAGCGATGCCACAAAATTCTCTTCCGGATCGACAGCAGCGGCATCGGAATAAGGCAGCGGCACCACATGCGGTGAGGATGAGCCCGGCACCTCAAGACCACCGTCAAAGCGCAGCAAATGCCTGCGACTGTAGCGCTTGTTAAGGAATTCCTGCTCACCCCTCCGCCACAGGATTTCTGCCGTGTACTCCGCCATTCATTAAATTCCGTTAAGCCAAATTGGCTGCAGTTAGAGGCATTGTAGAATGTCAGTGGGGCCTTGGGTACCTCGTCCTTACCTTCATGCAACCTTGACATGCTGCTTCCCCTATACTTAGAACTATAGAAATATTCACCATCCTGCCCGACAACCGAGATTTCCGGAGGAACCTTTATCGTGCCAGCTTTCCTGAAAGTTCACCCATTGATAACACCTGGCATTGTCCTTTTCCTCATGCTGACTACTCCCCTTCTTGCACAGCCCGCGGCACCCATCATCCAACCTGGGGCGCCGGGACAAGCCGCGCGCGAGCTCAGCGCAGGTGAGGCTATCCGCATCGCTGTCACCCGTTTTTCGCCGGATGATGTGCGCTTCATGCAGGACATGATTCCGCATCACCACCAGGCTTTGCTGATGGCGGAATTGGCGCCGGATCGCACCAATCATCCCCAGGTGCTGGAGGCTGCGAAACGCATTGAAGCTTCACAGAAGGATGAAATTACCTTCATGCAACAGTGGTTAAAGGAACGTGGCCTGCCGGTCCCCGACGCCTCAGACCATACTGCTATGCATTCGGATCACCAGCCAATGGCAGGCATGGCCACACCCGAGCAGATGACTGAACTTGCCGCATCCCAGGGTACTGAATTTGACCGAATGTTCCTGCAGCTCATGGTCAAACACCATGAAGGCGCAGTGAAAATGGTGGAAAAACTGCATGAACTACCCGGCTCCGCTTTTGACCCGGTGCTGTTTGAGTTCACCAACGATATCACCAACGATCAGACGTCCGAGATTGAGAAAATGAATTTGCTGCTGGTAGGCC
>JBGTHE010000327.1:0-4479 GCA_041746335.1 Lysobacterales bacterium
AGCGCTGGAACGAGCCATTGCGCTGGAGCCGGGTAACTTTCTGACACATTTTTTGCTGGCTTCTGTGTTATCTCCGGCAGCGCGGACTGACGATGCCATCGCAGCCTACCGTAAAGTGCTGGAATTGCGGCCACGACACAGCGGCGCGTGGCTGGGGCTGGGGCACGCACTGAAAACCGCCGGTGCCCAGGAGGAAGCCATCGCTGCCTATCGCGAGTGTCTGCGCCTTCGCCCCGGAAGTGGCGAGACCTGGTGGAGCATGGCCAATCTTAAAACCTACCGCCTCAGCGATGAGGATATTGCGGCAATGAAGCAGCAACTGGCCAAACAGGAAGGAACTGGAGAGGACGAAGAAGGCTTCAGCACCCAGTCACGGGTCAACATGCTGTTTGCCTTGGCCAAGGCTTATGAAGATCGCGGCGATGATCGGCTTGCCTGGGAATATTATGAAGAGGGCAACTCCACCCAGCGCATGGAGGAAAGCTACGACCCCGTACGCACCGAGGTTGTGAACGACGAAATTATTGCTGTGTTCAATGCTGAATTTTTGCAGCAACACACAGGCAAGGGCCATGCATCCAACGAACCCATTTTCATCATTGGCCTGCCCCGATCTGGCTCCACTTTGTTAGAACAGATTCTGGCCAGCCACAGCCAGGTTGAGGGCACTTCTGAATTACCTTATGTCAGCATTATTTCTAATACCTCGGGCCGTAACCGCGCCGACGGCCTGATTTATCCCCGTGCCTTGCGCGATTTCGCAGCCGAAAAATGGGCTGAAATGGGCCAGACCTATCTTGACCTGGCGAAGATCCACCGGGGCGAAGGAAAGCCCCGCTTCATCGATAAGATGCCCAACAATTTTCCGCACGTGGGTTTGATCCATCTGATGTTCCCACATGCAAAAATCATCGATGCGCGCCGTTATCCGCTGGACTCCACCCTCAGCTGTTACCGACAGTTATTCGCCCGCGGCCAGAGTTTTGTATACGACCTTACGGACATTGGCGAATACTTCCTGCAATACCAGCGGATGATGGATTACTGGCACGAAGTGCTGCCAGGCCGGGTTTTGACGGTGCAGTACGAAGACATGGTGACCGACTTTGACGCGCAGCTGATGCGACTGCTGGATTACTGCGACCTGCCCTTTGAAGAATCCTGCTCACGTTTCTGGGAAACCAACCGCCCGGTGCGCACCGCCAGTTCCGAGCAGGTGCGCCAGCCGATCTACACCCAATCCATTCATCGCTGGCGACGTTATCAGGATCAATTAGGTGAGCTGATGGAGGTACTGGAACCCATTCTGCCCCGCTATGCCCAATACGAATCCATCAACCGATAATTCAGACACTTTTGCTTAACGGATCATGCAGCCTGGGTCCCGCTCTGCCACTGCAATTCAGTGCGCAAATCAAGCCGAGTAAGGCCACAAAGCCAGGCTGTGGACAGAGTGGCGCACATCCATATCCAGGTTGAAACGCTGCGTGGTTTTCATCGACTCAATATTGTGCAGGGTGATGGTCAGTGGCGATGATCCTGCGGCAAATTGCTGATCATCCAGCACACACAATCCACGCGCGAATTGATGCCGGGCGATTGCCGGGTCGGGCATGGAGACGACCTGCATGGACTCCGGCGAGGAGTGCGGCATAGAACCGTTCGCGTAAGACTCTGCCGGATAAGGCAGCAACGCAAAAACGCGGTTGTGTTCAGGAGTGAGAAAGCGAACGGAGTTGGCAGACGTATCGTTAAACAACACTCCATCACGCCATGGCCGGGCGTCGCGGGCACCCTCAGGAAGACTGACCAAGCGGGCTATGCGTTTGCCATCGAAATGAAGCAGACCCAACACACCCGGCCCGCTCACGAACAAGCCTCGCGCATTTGCGTAAACACTCTGCAATTGCAACTTCTTGCGAGGTGAGGGGCCGAGGGTGCCACTGGGGTCGAAAGGGCTCGCTCGCAAACCCGATTCATCGTTGGAAAGCTGTAAGCCCCAGGCAAAGCGTTCCAGCTTCAGATCAAAAGCGAGCAAGGCATCGAAGTCTGCGGAGACCACGTAAACCCGGTTTTCATATACGGCCAGACCTTGCGCCCCAGCCAGGTAGGGCGAGCGGTGACTGGCCAGAAGTTCAAATTGAGCAGAAAAAACAAGCAGTTCATTGGCTGCAGCGATAAAAACCTTACCCTCAACAAATCCGATACCGCGCAGACCACGTGCGCCGCCATGCCCATCCCAGCTGATTGCCGGGCGGGTCCAGGACAGGAGTTGGGCACCGTTCTGTTTTTCTGTGTCGAGCAAATATACGGCACCGTGTTGCTCGCCATTCTGACTGCCACGAACGATAGTTGTTGCTGCCAGAACGCTCATTGAGCCCGCTCCGATTCGCGATACTTAAGCCTCAGAATTATAAATACCTTATGTGTTAATGCGCACATAGGCCCTGCAAGACTCTGTATATGATATCAATTGTAGTCGGCCGGATTTGCGGTTGAATTCAGTTTAGCGGCTTGGCGAATGCGAATTTTGTGGCATTATACGGTCATACACATAAAATCTGACGCACAGAAAAACCTGGAGATTTTTATTTATGGTAGCAATCAACCCGCTAGAGCACAGGCATACCCGCAAGGCACTGAGCGCCGCGATATCAGCAGTTTGCGCGGGCGTTCCACTGGCGCAAGTCCATGCACAGGATGCGGCATCAGGAACTCTGGTACTGGAAGAAGTAATTGTTACCGGCACCAAACGCGGTGCGCTCAGTTTGCAGGACGTGCCTATTTCCATCATGGCCCTCACTGAAGAAACGATTAAGACCCAGGGCTTCAAGTCACTGGATGACTACTTCGGACAAATACCCAGCCTGACCTTTGGCCGCGTTGAGCCAGGCGGCACCAACGTCATCATGCGTGGTTGCGCCATTTCCGGTTTTGCTTTTGGCGATAACCCCACCACCGGTGTGTATCTCGACGAACAACCCATTACCGCGGCTGGCTTCAACCCCGATCCGCGACTGGTGGATATCGAGCGGGTAGAAGCGCTGGCCGGCCCGCAGGGCACCACCTTCGGTGACGCATCCCAGTGCGGTACCTTGCGCATTATCACCAACAAACCGGTGGTGGGCGAAAATTCAGCCTGGGTCGACCTGACCGGCTCCTCAGTGGACGAAGGCGATCTGGGCTACGATGCCAGCGCCATGCTGAACACCGCCATCGGCGACAACATGGCTTTCCGTCTGGTGGGCTTTTCGGCCCATGACGCAGGTTACGTGGATAACATTCTGGGTGATAGCCCGCGCGGCACTTTCGACAACGCTGAATTCGTTGAAGACGACGTCAATGGCGTGGATGTTTATGGAGCCCGCGCCGCCTTGCGCTGGCAGGCCAGTGAAGTCTGGACCATCGACCTGCAAGGTATTTACCAGACCTCTGAGCAGAATGGCTTTGGTGATGCGGATATCAATGAAAAGTACTTTGAAGGCCGCAACCTGAATAAGTGGGAACAGATTCGCTATACCCCCGAGACCTTCGATGACGAGTGGTCACAGATTGCACTGACCACTGAAGCAGACCTCGGCTGGGGTGTATTTACTGCAACCGGTTCGTTTTTCGATCGCGAATCCACCACCAGAACAGATGGCACAACCTATTTGCAAGGTTTCCAGGAAATCAACGAATACCTGCAAGCGAAATATGCCTATTACGACATCACTGTCTATGATTTTGGCGGCGACCCACGCGACAACATCTATGGCCGTTCCGACGATCAACGCACGACCCTTGAAGTGCGCCTGGCCACCACTGATGAACTGTCCAGTCGCTGGTCTATGCTGGTGGGAGCCTTTTACAACAAGAACGAATCTCCCAAAACGCCGTTCAAATCGACCGTTTATGGCATGGGCGATAACTGTACAGCCGATTATGCTGCGGCCGAGGGTTGCAGCGGTGCATTTACCTACCTCAGCTATCTGCACTATGCCTACTTCGGTACTTTCAGCGCGCCATCCGATAACTGGTGGACCGGCTTGTACGAAAACGAACTGAAGTCAGGTGCCCTTTTTGGTGAATTCCAGTTCAACGTAACTGAGAATTTTTCGGTGTTGGTGGGCGGCCGCTGGTACGACATAGAAACTGAGCGCGCTCTTCAGCAGTTAGCCTTGTTTGATCCGCTGGAAAACCTGAATCCCAATTGCGGCACAGATGAAACCCGGCGTTTGTGGCAGGAGGATGGCATTCCGCAGGAAGGCTACGATCTGTGTTTCACCGATATTGAGGCCAGTTCATCAGAGAGCGGTTTTGTACCCAAACTGAACGCTACATGGTTCTGGTCTGATGACAATATGGTGTACACCACCTACTCCGAAGGCTTCCGCCGTGGTGGTGGTAATGGTGGCCGTCGCGGCTCCATCTTCGCGGCTGACGGTCCATTCGGAAGTTATGAATCGGACACGCTCAAGAACTTCGAAATCGGCAGCA
>JBGTHE010000328.1:0-2890 GCA_041746335.1 Lysobacterales bacterium
CTACCTTAAAACAATGCATAGTCTTGCTGCAAGATGAATGACTTAAAGACCAAACTTCACAAGGTGCGTGCAAGAATTGATCTGGCCCTCAAGAACTCCGGCCGCCCCACGGATTCCGTTGCCCTGCTGGCGGTCAGCAAGAACCATCCGGCTGACCGTATTCGCAGGCTTTATGCTTCCGGGCAGCGGCAATTTGGTGAGAATTACGTGCAGGAGGCGTTGCACAAACAACAGCAATTACAGGATCTCGACATCATCTGGCATTTTATCGGTCCACTGCAATCCAACAAGACACGCGAAGTCGCCGAACATTTTTGCTGGGTACAAAGTGTGGATCGGGAAAAGCTGTTGCGTCGCCTGTCCGATCAGCGACCCGAATCGCTGCCATCATTGAATATCCTTCTGCAGGTCAATATAGATCTGGAGCCACAGAAAGCCGGATGCAGGCCGGAAGAAGTTACCCGACTGGCCACGCTGGCCAACAGTTTGCCCCGGCTGAAGCTCCGGGGTCTGATGTCCATACCCAGCGTTCAGTCTTCTGACCCGGCAGGCAGCAGCTTCGATAGAATGTGGCAGCTCTTCGAAAAACTGCGTGCCGATGTGCCAGGGCTGGATACCTTGTCCATGGGCATGTCGGCCGATCTGGAATTGGCGATCCAGGCTGGCAGCACCATGGTTCGGATAGGGACGGACCTGTTGGGAGAACGCTAGAGAAGTTTTGATTCACCAAGAGCTTCCCGATTCAATAATGAGCCTGCCGAGCCAGCCTGGAACAAGGACCGAGATATGAAAATTGCCTTTATTGGTGGCGGAAACATGGCGACTGCGTTGATCAGCGGCTTGTTGCGCAACCCCAAACCAGGTCTGGTCATACGCGTTGCCGATCCCGACGAATTGGTGCGGAAGCGTCTGCGCGCCGACTTTGGTGTCGAGACTTTTGGCAGCGCAGCAGATGTAACAGACGATGCGGATGTGATCGTGCTGGCCGTCAAGCCGCAATTGATGAACCGGATTTTGCCGGAAATTAAAACCCGGGTGCTCCCTTCTCAGTTGATCCTGTCCGTTGCAGCTGGCATCACGATCGCCCGCATTACTGCGCATCTGAACCCGAGCCAGGCTGTCATTCGCTGCATGCCCAACACACCTGCCTTGCTTGGATCAGGCATCGCAGGACTATGTGCCAGCGCTCATTGCCGGACTCATCACCGGGAACAGGCTGAACGGATTTTTGCAGCAGCCGGAGATACGGTCTGGATTGAGCAGGAAGAGCTGATGGATGCGGTCACCGCCATTTCCGGCAGCGGGCCGGCCTACTATTTTTTGTTGACTGAGGCGTTGGCCCAGGCCGGCGAAGCTTTGGGCTTGCCTGCCGATATTGCCCAGCAACTGGCCAGCAAAACCTGCGTTGGCGCAGGTGCCATGCTGGCACAGGCAGCTCGGACAGGCAGTGGCCCTGCAGAGCTGCGTCAACGTGTAACCTCGCCCGGCGGTACTACCCAGGCCGCCATTGAAGCATTTGAGCAGGGCGGTTTGCGTAAGTTGGTCGTTGAGGCGACCCAGGCTGCAAGGGAGCGCGGAGTGGAACTCTCACAGGCATCATGAATCTTTCTCCGAGTAATGCCTTTACTTTTTTGATCAGTACTCTGCTTGATCTTTATATCGCGGCAGTGCTGCTGCGCTTGCTGTTGCAGTGGGTGCGCGCCGATTTCTACAATCCCCTGTCACAGTTCCTGGTCAAACTCACCAACCCCGCTATCATCCCTTTGCGACGCGTCATTCCATCGATCGGCCGACTGGATACGGCATCAGTGGTATTGATGATGGCTCTGGAAATATTCAGCGTCTGGCTGGTCAGCCAGCTCAGTTCCGAGGCCATAGGATGGACTCAGATCTTGCCATTTGCGGTGATCAAACTGTGCATGACGCTTTTGACGACCTATTTTTTCCTGATTATTGCCTCAGTCATCCTGAGCTGGGTGGGGCAAGGTTTGCGGCACCCTTTTGTGCCCCTGTTGTATCAGTTGACCGAACCGGTACTGCGGCCCATACGGCGGATCATTCCACCCATTGCAGGCATTGATCTGTCACCCTTATTTGCACTCATTGCCATACGTTTTCTGATTCATCTGCTAGGATGGTGAAGAGACACGCTGCTTCTCCAGAATAGCGTGGTCATGAGACCGTTTTGGCCTGCCTGATGCAGCGGTTGCCGAATGGCCCCAACCCATAAAAGAGGTGACCTGATGAAGCGCCTGAACCTTTTGGTCGCAGTTGTCCTGATAACCGCCTGCGGCTCAATTGCAGCCCAGCAATCACAGGATTTCGGTCATTATGCTGTGCATTACAATGTGATCAATTCCAACCTGATCCCGGCTCAGGTCGCCCAGGGGTATGGCATCAAGAGATCCGCCAGCAGGGCGCTGGTCAATATTACCGTGATGGATATGTCCGGCGGGCAGCCCGGCCAGGCTGTGAAAGCCCAGATTACAACCCAGGCTATCAACCTCAGCGGCCAACGCCGTGATGTAGACATGCGGGAAATCTCCGACCCGGAAGGCGGCCTGTACTACATCGGTGAATTGCCCATCCATAACATGGAAAATTACAACTTCAAGGTCAATATCCAGCTTGCCGGCGAACCCAAGGCCTTCGATCTGGAGTTCCGGCAGCAGTTATACACGCAGTAGATTTTGGACAAGGTTTCGCACAGAACACGGCAATTTAGCTGAACATGACTGTGGCGACACGCCGGTCAGCCTCGGACTGACTCAGTAGTTGGGGCAAGGCGAACTGAGTTTAATTGCGCGCTAGGGTAAAGGCTCAGGGATAAAGGCGTAATTCCCGCCATTCATTGTCCAGCTGTACATATCGAAAGCGGTCATGCAGCCGG
>JBGTHE010000329.1:0-2743 GCA_041746335.1 Lysobacterales bacterium
GAGGTAAGAGGTATTGAATTCAGATTTTTGCGTTACCCCCGATCCGGCGATAATCATGGGTGCGCGGATGCCCCCTTCGTAAGCGTGGCCCTTGTGGAGTTTGAACGGCGCTGAACCCGCTTCGGCCCACTGCGGGCCATAAGACACCCACGAATCGGAACGACCCATGTTTTCGTAGCGGTTGTCATAGTGCGCCTGGATGTAATCGCGGAATCTCGGATGATCATAGAAATCCTCTGCCGCCGCACCATTGTCCGACATGAATATCACCAGTGTATTTTCGCGCAGGCCGTTGGCGTCGAGGTGGGCCAGCAATCGGCCAATGTTCCCATCCAGATTTTCAACCATGGCCGCATACAGTTCCATTTTGCGGGCTTCGGTTTTTTGTTGATCGGCACTGAGTTCTTCCCACGGCGTGATGGTTGAGTTGCGCGGCGGCAGGACGGAAGACTGTGGAATAATGCCCGCCTTCTTCAAAGCTTCGAAATTCCTGACGCGCAAGTCATCGTAACCGAGGTCATAAACGCCGGCGTACCGATCCAGTTCATTTTCCGGTACCTGCAATGGCCAGTGCGGTGAGGTATAAGCTGCAAAAGCAAAAAAGGGTCTGGCATCGTCTTTGTGCTGGTCGATAAAATCGATCAGGCGATCGGTATAAAAGGCAGTCGAATACTCGCCGGTGGGATAATCCACGAACTGGCCATCCTCGCGATATTGTGAGGGTGCGTGTTCAAACCCTGTGCTGTCCCAGTGGTTACCTGCTCCATCCAGCAAGGTGAATGATCGCTCGAATCCGGCTGCCAATGGGCTGTGTTCCTCCTCCTTACCCAAATGCCATTTGCCCGTTGCATAAGTGTGGTAGCCAACAGCCTGCAGCAATCGGGGAAGGGGAATAATGCGTTCGGACAGGTGGCCCTCGTAACCAGGAAGTTGAGCTACAAGCGGGCCATAAGGGTGCTGTCGGGCCATACCCGCGACGTGATTATTATTGCCACTGAGCAACATGGCGCGAGTCGGAGCGCACATGGGTGCGGTATGAAAATTGGTGAACAGGATGCCCTGAGCTGCCAGCGAGTCTATATTCGGAGTGCGAATCCCGCTGCCGTGTACTCCAAGATCAGCGTAGCCCAAGTCATCGGCAACGATCAGCAGGATATTAGGCTGTCCATCGTGACTGGCGACTTCAGTGACGGTTGGTTCTGCTGCCTGCCCACAGGCAGTGAGCAAGCCCAATAACAGCAAAATCCGAACATTGCTGAAAGCCGTCATTAATTATGGCTCCCCGCCCTCACCATGGACGATGTTCAAGGCGCTACAGCCGTTGTCGATTTCGATGGAATCGTCATACACCGTTGACGGTTTTGGTTTGGTGGGAGATTCTACGTAAGATCTCAATTTTAGGGAAGCTCTAAGAATTCGTGCTTGAACTATCAGAGCACGCCAGACAACAGGTGTGCTAAAAATATGAACAGGGTATTCTGCACCGCATAACAACACACAGGATCGCGCTTCATTGAACGCCATTCGCAATTTCCGATTCGACGCCATTGTCACTCCGCTTTCTTCCATTTTCGGCAGCGGATTCCTGGTTATTGTCCCGATCCTCGCTGAAGTTGCGGGCAAGTATTCTGTGATTGCCATGGCTGTTGTGTGCGCTGTGGCTTTTGCAGTGGGCAACGTGATCCGGTTCAATATCGCGCATGCCGAACCGGTGCTCGCCGAAGCGCACCATGAAGTCGTATTGTCGCTCGAGCGGTTCTCGGACCTGGCTCTGGTTCTGGCCTACGTCATCTCGGTGTGTCTTTACCTGCAAATCATGTCGTCCTTCGTGGCAGGAGGATTTGGCGAGGTAAGCGAGGCCTCCCAGGACCTGCTGACAACGACGGTCATCGTGATCATCACCGTGATCGGGATAACCCGCGGGCTCGAACCGCTTAGTTTCCTGGAGGCCTGGTGCCTGTACATAACGCTGGGCATCATTGCCGTCCTTTTTGTGGGCTTCGGCATTTATGACCTCGAGGCCTGGCGATCCCCTGCGGGTTTTGTGCTGATCGACCTGCCGACGAACAGTGCCTGGACCCTGCTAACGGTAGTGGCGGGGACCCTCATTGTTGTGCAGGGTTTCGAGACGCCCCGTTATCTGGGTGCACATTTCGATGCCGAAACGCGAATCCGGGCGTCACGCTGGTCCCAGATCATTTCGTCGTTCATCTACATCGTCTTTGTTGCCCTGGTCACGCCAATCGTGCACAGCCTGGGCGGGGACTACCACGAAAACAGCCTGATAGAACTTACCCGGTATTCGGTTGCATTCATGGTGGTGCCCCTGATCATCGCGGCTGCCCTGAGCCAGTTCTCCGCGGCGGTGGCGGACGTCATCACGACCGTCGACAACATCGAAGAGGCAACGGGAAAAAGAATCGGAATCCGCCTTGCGTACTTCACTTGCGGTGCGGGTGCCGCCGCGCTCACCTGGACAGCCAACACGCTTGAACTGGTGGCCCTGGCTTCCAGAGCCTTCGCGATTTACTACCTGCTGCAATGTCTGGTGGCTATATGCGTGACCCGGTCGCCCGTTCGGCGCCTCGGATTTGGCTTGGTGGCGCTGGTGCTGACGTTCGTCGCCTTCTTCGCGGTACCCGCTCACTGAAGTTATGGGGTCAGAGTCAAGTGCCAGAGTGAAGTGAATTTTTGAGGCTCTGTCCCTTGTGCTTGTCAGCCGACTGTGGCACTTGACTCTGAC
>JBGTHE010000330.1:0-10021 GCA_041746335.1 Lysobacterales bacterium
GACGAACAAGGTGTTGTGCAGGGCGACTTGTCGATGGCGGTATACACCACCCGGCCGGATACCGGATTCGGCGTGACCTATGCGGTGCTCGCGCCGGAACATCCGCTGGTCGAGGGCATAACCACGGCCGCGCAAGCCGAAGCGGTGCACGCTTTTGTGGCGAGCGCCCATGCAGCCAGCGATGCTGAGCGGCTAGCGCTCGAAGGCAGTTTGCAGAAACGCGGCGTCTTCACGGGTGGCTATGTGTTGAATCCCTTCACTGAAAAGCCCGTCCCGGTTTATATCGCCGATTACGTACTGATGGGCTATGGCACCGGCGCCATCATGGCAGTGCCCGGACAAGACAAACGCGACTGGGATTTTGCCGTCAGTCAAAACTTGCCCATCCTGCGCACGGTGCAGCCACCCGAAGGCTGGGAAGGCGATGCCTGGACCGGCGACGGGCCGGCCATCAACAGTGATTGGCTGAATGGCCTGGAAGTGAATGAGGCCAAAGAGAAAGCCATTCTCTGGCTGGAGCAGCACGGCCATGGCCAGCGCACGGTCAATTTCCGCCTGCGCGACTGGGGCGTGAGCCGCCAACGCTATTGGGGCTGCCCGATACCGGTTATTTACTGTGATCGATGCGGTGCGGTACCGGTGCCGGAAGAGCAATTGCCGGTGGTCTTGCCGGAAAATGTTCAGTTCATGGGTGTGCAATCGCCTATCAAGGCCGATCCCGAGTGGCGCAAGACCCAGTGTCCGGAATGTGGGGCCGCTGCCGAACGTGAAACCGATACCTTTGATACGTTCATGGAGTCGTCCTGGTACTACGCACGCTATTGCAGCCCGGCTGCTAAGCCTTTGGACGAGCGAGCCGATTACTGGCTGCCAGTCGATCAGTACATCGGTGGCATTGAGCACGCCATCCTGCATCTGATGTATTTCCGCTTCTACCACAAGCTGATGCGGGATGCGGGCCTGGTGCAATCCGATGAACCAGCAACCAACCTGCTGTGCCAGGGCATGGTCGTAGCTGAAACTTTCAGCAGCACCCGATCTGATGGCCAGGTTGACTGGGTCAACCCGGCTGATGTGGAGCTGGAGCGGGACGATCGCAGCAAGATTGTCGGCGGAAAATTGCGCTCCGATGGCTCGCCTGTGCGTCTGGGCGCTGTCGAGAAAATGTCCAAGTCCAAAAACAACGGTGTTGATCCCCAAGGATTGGTGGAGCGTTACGGTGCTGATACCGTACGCCTGTTTTCGATGTTTGCTGCACCACCAGATCAGTCGCTGGAGTGGTCTGATTCAGGTGTGGAGGGTTCCTTCCGCTTTATCAAACGTTTGTGGAATCAGGTCACCAGCCATGTGGAGCGCGGGCCGACAGTCAATCTGGAAGTCACGATGCTGAGCGATGAGCAAAAAGAAATGCGCCGCTTGCTGCACGATGCCATTGCCAAGGTGTCGGATGATGTCAGCCGACGCTATACCTTCAATACTGCCATCGCGGCCATTATGGAATTATGCAATCACCTGGCGCGTTTTGATGACCAAAGTGAACAGGGCCGGGCGGTGCAACAGGAAGCATGGCTGGCGATAGTGCGCATGCTGAATCCCATCATTCCGCATGTCTGTGAGCACCTCTGGAAAAACCTGGGTGAGAATACTCCTTTGTATTCTGCTGCCTGGCCGAAGGCGGAGGAAGTGGCCAGGAAGAAGTTGCAGGTGGAGCTGGTCATCCAGGTCAATGGCAAAGTCAGGGGCCGCCTGGAAGCCAGCCCGGGTATCGCCCAAGAGACCGCACTGGAACAGGCCTTGCAGATCGAAAACGTCCAGCGTTACCTTGAAGGTGTGAGCATACGCAAAGTCATATTGGTCCCTGATCGTCTGCTCAATATTGTGGTGGGCTGATGAAAATCTTACGCCTGACCCTGTTGCTGGGTTTTTCATTGCTGCTCAACGCCTGCGGTTTCCAGTTGCGGGAAAAGGCAGAACTCCCACCGGAAATGCAGAACACGCAGATGCTGATCGCTGATGAATACAGCCAGTTAGCCCGACGGGTGCGGGTGCAGCTGGAGCAAGCCGGGGTGAAGTTCGTGAGTCAGCCAAACGCCACCGCAATTTTGGATATACCCAAGAACGAAGTGCTCACTGAAGTTCTATCCATAGGCGATAACGCACGAGTTCGCGAGTATCGCATCACGCATACGGTACAGTTCAGGCTTACCGATCCAAAGGGTAAAGAACTGGTGCCCCTGCAAACCATTCGCCAGAGTCGTGAAATCAGTTTTGACGAGCAACAGATCCTGGCGGTGTCGCGGGAACAGGAGTTTGTCAGGGAGGATCTTGCCAATACCTTGTCCCGGCTGTTGATTTCACGCCTGGAAATTGTTGGCAGTCAGCCTTGACTCGCCGGTATTTCCAGAGCTTCCCACCCAACCCTTCGGTTGCCCTGTTTTGAGCATACGCCCTGAAAATTTGCCGCGGACTCTGACCCATGGCCTGCGGCCCCTGTATTTGCTGGCGGGTGCCGAGCCGTTATTGATACAGGAATCGCGCGATCACATTCTTGGAGCCGCGCGCAAACAGGGTTTCCCGGAAAGGCAGATTTTTCAGGTGGACAAAACCTTTGACTGGCAAGCACTGCAAATGGCCGGCATGGAGCAGTCGCTGTTTGCCAGCCGCAAAGTGATAGACCTTCGCATACCCACCGGCAAGCCGGGTTTGGAGGGCAGCAAATACTTCGTGGAATTCTGCAAAAGGCCCGATCCGGATGTGCTGTTGATCATAAGTTGTGGTGCCTGGGATGCTGCTACACGAAAAGCCAAGTGGGCATCGGAACTGGCTCGAGTGGGTGAGTTGGTGGAAATATGGCCGATCAAAGCAAGCGAGCTGCCTGGCTGGATAGCCAAACGTTTGCAGGCGTCCGGACTCCAGGCGGATGCCGAGGCTGTTCAGGTGCTGGCAGATTTTGTAGAAGGTAACTTGTTGGCCGCGCAGCAGGAAATCGACAAGATCAGCCTGCTGAACTCGGGCTTACCGGTCACCGTTGACACCATACGTAATGCGGTCAGCACCAATGCACGTTTTGATGCTTTTCGACTGGGTGAATGCCTCATGCAAGGCAAGGCCGCCGATTGTTTGCGTGTCGCTGCAGGTCTGCAACGCACCGGTGTGGCCATTCAGGCTGTCGTGGGTGCCTTGAACTATCAGCTGTCCCAAATCGAAGGGGTGCGGGCCAGTATTGCTGCCGGCGATTCGGAGGGTAGCGCTTTCGCCCGTCAGCGTGTGTTCCAGATGCACCAGCCACTGATGCGTCAGGCCTTGCGCCGTATTCCTGCCAGTACTTTGGCGGCGGCCTTTAGCATGCTGGCGAAAATTGACCAACAAAGCAAAGGCCAGCAAAGCGGCGACCCGTGGCAAACATTGGACCTAATGCTGCTGGACCTGGCGTTGGTTGGTACAAAGGCCGGCAGACATCGCGGTGCCCCCCAGAATGCAAGCAGCAAACAGGCTGGGGCGCAGTGAGTGAGTCTGCGGTAAGCATGCTGGCCATTTTTGGGGGGACTTTTGATCCCGTTCATTTTGGCCATCTGCGCGCGGCGGTTGAAGCGAAGGAAATTCTTCAGCTGCAAAGCCTGACGCTGATGCCAGCCGGCAACCCGCCGCATCGTAGCGGCACTGTCGCACCTGCTGCTGATCGTTTGGCCATGTTGCAATTGGCCGTTCAGGAATACCCGGACTTGCTGGTCGACACACGGGAAGTTCACCGGGACGGTTTTTCCTACATGGTCGATACCCTGTCAGAATTTCGCGCGGAAATTGGCACCGATTGGCCTTTGGCCCTGCTGTTGGGGCAAGATGCCGTCAACCAGCTGGACAGCTGGATGCAGTGGCGCAGGCTGTTCAGGCTGGCGCATATAGTCGTCATGCGCAGGCCGGAGGCGGAGCATGAGTATTCTGCCGCGCTGTCGGCAGAGATTCAGCCACGTTTATGTTCCCATACGTCGGCGCTGCAGCAGGAGCCCTGCGGGTTGGTTATGCCCGTGGAAGTGACCCAGTTGGCCATCTCCTCGACCGACATCCGGCAACGTTTGCAGCAAGGCAGATCATGCCGCTTTCTGCTGCCCGAGGTAGTAAATGCCTATATCAAGCAAAACGGGCTGTATGGCGCATAATCTGATGGCACCCTTATTTATTTTTGCGGGAAGCGGATCAAGGGTCTAGAATCGTTTTTGAGAAGCTCTGGTTAATTCATCCTTGAATTATCAGAGCGCGCCCAAGAAATTGACTTGGGAAAAAATGTCATTTTTGTTTTGCTTCATCTTCAATGATTTGCAATCATTGAAGATAGCGGCACATCCCTGTACTGCGGAAACTCTGAATAAATCAGAGTTTCCCAAGATGCTTCAGGCATTGATTCAGGACTTTTCATTTTACTCAGCAAGGTGAACGAACTATTGACTAACTCGGGCGAACCCTCATTCGAAGAACTCCGGCAACTGGTGCTCAGCTCCCTGGAGGATTTCAAAGCGATCGATATTCAGGAAATCGACGTCTCAGCGCAAAACTCACTCACCGACTTGTTCGTGCTGGCTTCCGGTAACTCCAGCCGGCATGTGCAATCCATGGCGGAAAACCTGGTTGTAAAGGCCAAGGCTGCTGGTCACCCACCACTGGGAATTGAAGGTGAAAAAGAAGGTGAATGGGTATTGGTAGACCTCAACGACATCATCGTGCACCTGATGCAACCCAAAACCCGCGCTTTTTACAATCTTGAAAAACTCTGGGAAGCAGGCTCAATGCGGCGCAGCAGCGCTGCGTCCCCATCCTGACCGGATATCGCCTGGAACATGCGTTTCAGCGTTGTAGCCATCGGACAGCGCATGCCTGAGTGGGTGGCGCGTGGCTGGGGTGAGTACGCCAAACGTTTCCCTCGCGGGTTGGAACTGGAATTGAAAGAATTGCCTTCGGCCCACCGCAGCCGCTCCAGCAAAGCGGAATCCGTGCGTGCTGCTGAAACCGCCTGCCTTCTGGCCGCGGTGCCTGCCAGCAATGGCTTGGTTGCTCTGGATGGTGGAGGTCAGCAATGGACCACTCTGGAGCTGGCCGAGCGAATGAAACTCTGGATGCAGCAGGGCAGGGATCTGTCTTTTCTGATCGGCGGGCCGGATGGCCTCGATCACACCTGTCTGCAACGAGCAGATGCGCGCTGGTCATTGGGGAAACTGACTTTGCCACACATGTTGGTGCGCGTGATTCTGGCTGAACAGTTGTATCGTGCCTGGTCCATCACTCAGAACCACCCTTACCACCGCGAGTGAATGTATTGAGCACGTCTTCGTATCCAGAAAATGAGCAAGCAATCGATCAATTTCCGGACCAGTTGATCCTGGGGTCAGCGTCTCCGCGACGGCGTGAATTGCTCAAGCAGCTGGGGTTGCGTTTTCGCGTCGAAATCAGCGACGTCGATGAATCCGTGCTCCCAAATGAAACGCCGCAGGATTATGTTTGCCGCGTTGCCCATAACAAGGCCGCTGAGATTGCACTCAACAGTACATCCAGGCTGCCGGTTCTGGCGGCTGATACCACTGTGGTGATCGCCGGCTGCATCCTCGGCAAGCCAGCCTCGGCAGTCGAAGCAGAGGAGATGCTGCGGCAGCTCAGTGGTCGGTGGCATCAAGTCTATTCTGCTGTTGTACTGTTAGATGCTCAACACAAAGTATCCAGCCGCCTGAGTATCACTGAGGTGCACTTTGCCCCTTTGGAAAACGCCTGGATCAGTGCCTACGTGGCCAGCGGCGAGCCCATGGATAAAGCAGGGGCTTATGGTGTTCAGGGCTGTGCCGCTCACCGGATCAGCGAAATTCGAGGCAGTTATTCAGGGGTTATGGGTTTGCCGTTATTTGAGACCATGGAATTACTGCATGCGGCGGGATTTACTCTGCCGCCTTGCCAATCCCAGATGGCGAGTAAGCAGCATGAGTGAAGAAATCCTCATCAATGCAACACCATCAGAAACCCGGGTTGCGCTGGTGGAAGGGGGTATGTTGCAGGAAGTCTGGCTGGAGCGCGATGGGCGTTTCGGGCACATCGGCAGCATTTTCAAGGGCACGGTGTCGCGCGTCCTCCCGGGCCTGCAAGCTGCTTTCGTGGAAATTGGCCTGGAACGCACCGCTTTTTTGCATGCCAGCGATATGACTCGCAGTGATCCATCACTGGAACCGGGTGAAACAAGGGTGCCGTTGATTGCCGATCTGCTGCGTGCTGGACAGCAGGTGATTGTGCAGGTGATCAAGGACCCCATGGGCAGCAAAGGCGCACGCTTGACCACCAACCTCAGCATACCTTCGCGTTTCCTTGTGTTGCTGCCCAATTGTGAAACAGTTGGCGTTTCCATCCGCATTGAAGACCAGGTGGAACGTGAACGGTTGAAGCAGATGGTGGAAACGCTCCGGCCGCTTGACCATAGTCACGGTTATATCATTCGCACCAATGCTGAAGGGGTGGATCAGTTCGCCCTCTCGGCCGATATGACCTACCTGGCCAAGGTGTGGCAGACCGTGCAGGAACGGGTCGGTCAGGCAGGCTCGGGCGACTGCATTTACGAAGAGCTGTCGCTGCCCTTGCGGGCTTTGCGTGACATGATGCATGCCAATATCGACCGGGTGCGGATCGATTCGTTGGCCGTATTCGAGCAGGCAAAGAAGTTTGCCGCCGCGTTTATCCCTGGCTGGCTGAATCGCATTGAGGCGTATGACGGTGCACGGCCCATATTCGATCTGTTTGGCATTGAGGATGAAATTGACACCGCATTGCGCCGCGAAGTAGCGCTGAAGTCGGGTGGTTACCTGGTATTCGACCAGACCGAAGCCATGACCACCATAGACGTGAACACCGGCGGGTTTGTGGGCTCGCGAAACCAGGAAGACACGATTTATAAAACCAACCTCGAAGCCAGTCAGGCCATTGCCAGGCAACTGCGCTTGCGCAACCTCGGCGGTATCATCATCATCGATTTCATCGACATGGCGAATGAAGAACACAAACGCCAGGTGATGCGTTCATTCAGCCGCGCGCTGGAACGCGATCATGCAAAAACCGGTGTCAGCGAGCTATCCAGCCTGGGGCTGGTGGAAATGACGCGAAAACGCACCACGGAAAGCCTGGAGCGTCGCCTTTGCGTTACCTGCCCTACCTGTTCCGGGCGCGGTACGCTGAAAAGTGCCGAAACCGTCAGCCTGGAAATTTTCCGTGAAATTCTGCGTTCCGGACGTCAGTTTGAGGCAACCAAGCTGATGGTGCTGGCTGCGCCGGCAGTAGTGGCGGAGGTGCTGGACGAACAGTCTGGAGTGGTTGCGGAACTGGAAGAACTGATAGGCCGCTCCATCCGCTTTCAGACGGAAGAGCAGTATTCACAGGAACAATTTGATGTGGTTCTGCTCTGATCAGGCGATATGCCTGCCTCCCCGGAACCTGCAGCTGTGATCGGTTTTGCGCAAAGCCTGCGGCGTTTACGCAGCCTGATGTGGACGGCGTTTTCAATACTGATTATTTCTGCCGCGATTGTGGTTGGCGTCGGCAAATTGCTCATGCCCTACAGCGACCGCTACCAGCCCCAGCTTGAAAACTGGCTCTCCAAAGAATTTGGATATCCCGTCAGAGTAGAAAGTTTTTCTGGCCAGTGGCGGGCTTTTGGTCCACGTCTGACTCTGAAAGGCTTACGCATAAAGCCGCAGAACAACAGTGCTACAGGGGAAGTTCTGATTGCAGAAGCTGCGCTGGACCTCAAACCCTTAAGTTTCCTGATACCGGGCCAGACCTTCTACAGCTTTCTGGTCATAGGCGCAGATCTGCAACTGATTCGCGATACCCAGGGCCGTTTACACCTTTCCGGCCTGGGCTTGGGTGCCGATCCAGTCTCGAGTCCAGCGGCTGGTCCCGGCTCAAAGCCAACTGCGGATTCCGCCTTGAGCCATGACAAGCTGACTGGCGTGGGTGAGTTGAGACTGGAGGACTCCCGGCTGCACCTTGTTGATGAAAAACTGTCCGCGCAATTGCATTTTTCGGGAATCAATGCGCGATTGCAGGTAGCCGAAGACCGCATCTCAATCAGCGTGGAATCGAACCTGTCCCGGCAGGCCACAGGGCTGCAATACGGTTCGCTGGAAGGTGTGGCTGTGCTGAAGGTCAAGCCTGACGGCGGTTTGGCAAGCGCTGCCTGGCAGTGGACTATCAGTGATCTGTTACTGGTGCATTTGCAGGAACGATTTACAGATCATCCCCTGATTCCAAGGCAAGGCACTCTGGCTGCTGAAGTCTGGGGCCAGTGGTCGGAAGGCGCCGAATTTATCCAGACGGGCAATTTCGAAGTTCAAAATTCCTGGCTGAGCAATGGCAGTACTGATCTGTTTTTTAACCAGCTCGGCAGTCAGTTCTCCTGGCAAATGAGTAATGCGAATGCCTGGCAGCTGGACCTTTGGGATTTGCAGCTAAATCAGGATGAACTGCGCCTGCAACTGCCGGGTCTGGTGATTGCCAGGGATATGGAAAAAGATATGGGCCTATGGCTGGGCGCCGATTACCTGCCGTTGCAGGATGTTTTGCCTCTGGCCAGGGACGTGATGAAACTCCTGAACCGCCCATTGCCGACCGCCTTGCCGGCTCGGGTGAGTGGCAGTGTGACCGATTTTGACCTGGTGTTGACTGCCAACGGAAGCCACCGTTGGCTGTCGGGAGAATTTCGAAACCTCGCAGTGAGCGATTGGGCTCGCCGGCCATCATTGCGAGGCGTGAACGGTCAGGTTGGTTTATTGAACGGCCAGGGTTCAGCCAGCTTCAACGCGCCCGCTCTGCAGCTCGATTGGCCAGAGATGTTCAGCGAGACACTGCAACTGAGCCTCGCCGAATGCAAGGCCGACATACAGCTGGGTATCCGGTGGCAGGTCGGGTTGAAGGCCTGTCACCTGTTTAATGAAGATCTCTCTGCACGAGGCGATATTCGCTTAGTGGCCAGTGAAAACCGGCCCGCTGTAGATGTCAATGCGGAGGTGCTCCGGCTTAATGTGGCCGAGCTCTCGCCTTATTGGCCAGAGGGAATCATGCCGGAGCGTGTGACTCGATGGTTGCGCGGCAATTTGCGCACCGGTCAGGTCAGCAGTGGTCGAGTGCTGATTCATGGTGATCTGGATGATTGGCCGTTCAGCAACGGCATCGGGCGCTTTGAAGCCTGGGCGAATGTCGAAAATGGTGAACTGAGTTTTTCTCCAGGCTGGCCTGCATTGCAGCAGGTTAATGCCACAGCAAAATTTGTCGGTGCTGGTATGTCGGTACGGGGACAGGCCGAATTGTTCGGCGGCGTACCAATAAAACAGGCTTCAGCTCGCATTGGGAAATTCCGTGATGCATTGCTGGAGGTGGAATTTGAAGGTGATGACTCTGTCCTTGATGTATTGCAGTTATTGCAGCAGACACCGCTATTACCTGCGTCGAAAGTCGATCTCAGTCCTTTCGAGTTTGGCGGCAGAGTGAAAGCCAAGGGCAGACTGGAACTGCCTTTGGGCAAGCGGCCCGGGAGTCTGCAACTGACGGGCGCCGCACAAATCATCAAGGGCAAATTTCTGCACGAGGAATCCGGTGTGTTGGTAGATTCGATTGCGGGTAAGGTGAGTTTTGACCAACAGAAATTATGGTCAAAAAAGCTCGCAGCTCGATACAAGGACAAGCCCGCCAGCCTAAGTCTGCAGGTGGCTGGCGACGAAAATTGGGCATTGCAGGCGGCATTGAAGGGTGAGTTTGACGTACTCGATGTGCTGCCCGTTTACTGGCGGGAAAACGAAGGAATCACCCGCCATGTCAGCGGCACGAGTGAATGGCTCGCGCAAGTAGAGGTGCCGGTCCGGTTCGCTGAAACAGGGGAGCCGGTTTTGCTGCTGGTGGATTCAGGATTGCAGGGAGTGCAACTGGATTTTCCTGCACCATTGGCCAAAGCTGACTTCGAAATCTGGCCATTCTCACTTCAATATCCGCTCACCGGCACCAG
>JBGTHE010000331.1:0-4984 GCA_041746335.1 Lysobacterales bacterium
TTCACCGTATTGTCGATCCATTCGTCGCGTTCCTGGTATTTCAGCGAAGCGCGCATGTGAAAAGTGTCGGACATGGAAAAGTTGCTCGCGCCTTCAGCCGTGAACGACCCGCGCGAACCATAGGATGTGGAGAAATAGCCGTTGCGCTCTTCGTCAGGACGTACCGAATCGATTTTGATGGCGCCGGCATTGGTGTTGCGACCGAAGAGAGAGCCCTGAGGGCCCTTCAGCACTTCGATGCGCTCGATGTCGAACAAGGGAATACTTCTCAGAGTATTATTTTCCATCGAGATGTCGTCAAAAACCAACGCGACGGGCTGGTTCGCATTGACATCAAAGTCGATGTTGCCCAAGCCGCGCAGGTAAAAACGGGGCTGGGTGCGGCCATTGGATGTTTCGATGTTCAGGCCAGGAACCCTCGCTGCCAGGGCGCGGATGTCCTGCGCACCACTGAGGTATTCCCTGACTGTTTCTCCTGAAATAGCTGAAACCGCTGCTGGGACATCGGCCAGCGATTGCTCACGTTTTTGGGCAGTCACCAGTACCTCTTCGAGGACCAGTTCCTGGGCGGATGCCAAAGGGCTGAGCAGCGCAGCTGCTATGGCCAGGGTAAGACTTTTTTTGCTGAAAGTGCCTTTCATTTATTGTGCTCCCGGGGAAAGTGGCAAAATTATAGCTGCAATGATGTGTGGCGAATAGCGCGCCTCCCATTGCTCAGCTCCATTTTATAATTCGAACAATTATTCTGATTAAATCAAGGAAGCTCTGATTAATTCGTCCCTGAAGCATCAGAGCCAGCAAAACAAAAAATGCCATTTTTTGTTTTGCTTCATTTTCAATGATTTGCAATCATTGAAAATGGCGGCACATCCTTGTACCGCGAAAACTCTGAATAAATCAGAGTTTTCTCAAGGTTTGACCCAGCCCGCTTCGGCCAAGACGGTTAACAATCCTGCCTGCACACTGAGCCAGGCTTGCTTATTCTGCCACCACTCAGCCGGTGAATGCGCCTCCCCTGAGATTCCACCGCGACTCATGGTGACTGCCGGAATACCCAGCGACAGGGGCAAATTTGCATCGGTCGATGAAATGGACAGCTGCGGCTTAATGCCTACGGCCTGCATGGCAGCCAAAGCCCGCTGTACCAGTGGGGCATTGGGGTCACCCTCGGCTGCTGGCCGAAAGCCTGCCTTCTCAATATTCACAGTCAGTTCCGGCCCGTTGCGGCGCTGGGAATTTTCCTCTGAAAGTGCGATGGCAACGGCTTGTTGCAGAACTGCGTCGATGCTGGCAATTTTGAGTGGATCACCTGAGCGTATATCAACTTCCGCCCAGGACTCGAAAGGAATCGAATTGATGGAGGTGCCGCCGCCTATGCGGCCAATGCTGTAGCTGGATTTGGGACCCTGCCGCGTTATCGGGTCTGCCAGTTGGTCGAACAGTGCAATAGCCCGGCCCAGCGCATGGTGCGGATTGGCGTTTCCGAATGCCCCCCAGGAATGCCCGCCAGGCCCCCCGAACACCACTCGGTAGCGGTGCGAACCAACACCGCCATAAACCAGTCTTTGGGTCTCACCACCATCTACCGCAATCAGGGCATCAATGCGTGTAGCCGCGGGGCGGAACAGATGTTTGACCCCGCGCAAATCACCCAGGCCCTCTTCGCCGACATTGCCGATGAACAAAAGATCGGCCTCGGTCTCGATATTCGCAAGCTGCATTGCCCGCAGGACTTCCAGAATGACTACCAGGCCGCGAGTGTTATCGCCTATGCCAGGGGCAAAATACTTGTCCCCTTGCTGACGCACCCCTAGATCTGTGCCAGCCGGAAATACTGTGTCCAGATGGGCCGAATATGCCACGGTGCGCTCGCCAACCTTGCCAGGGCGTACACCGATAACATTCCCGACTTGATCGATGCGTACATCTTGCAGGCCGGCGTCCCGTAGAAGCTCGGCAAAACGCAGACCCCGCTGCTCTTCAGCAAAAGGGGGTGCGGGTATCTGGGTAAGCTCTATCAGATCCTGCAAAGCACGCGGCTCGTTCTCCACAATATGCTGCAGCGCCAAGCGGATCTGCTCGCTGTCGAGCATCGTTTCGATCGCGTCAAGATAGTGTTGCTGGATCCGGGCCGCAGGGTTTTGGTCGGCATCTTCGAAGGCCACAGTTTGCGCCACCAGCGCTTCACCTGCCGTAAGCAGCAGTATGGCTAGCAGTGCGGCCAGCGGTATGGGCTGCGGTAGACGCTTGAAGAAAACGATTTTTGAACCACTCATTATCGCTGGACCTTATTGTACTGAGAGCTGCTGAATCATTGCAGAATTCAGCTTTCAAAGCTTCTGCCGAGTGGTAAATCCGAGCACTCACAGAGTGTGCCCCAGCCAGCATCGTAGTGAATTGCCGGCGGCTTACGAGCTGGCTACTATGCCAGGGACGATCTGCAGTATGGAAATTGTGTGCATTATGACCAATCGATCTTTTTTTCCATTTTCACGCTCTGGCTGGAGACACCCGGCGTACAGACTGCTGCGTGTCATTCCAGCATTGGTGCTTTCGGTTGCGTTGGGAACCGCTGCTCCATCAGTCGCGGACCAGACATTATCAGAATCACCCTGCATTATTGTATTGCACGGCCTCGGCCGGTCTGCCGTTTCCATGAAGGCTGTGCAGTGGCGGCTGGAAGAAGAGGGTTATGCCGTAGTGAACAACAGCTATTCCTGGCTTGGTAACAGCATTGAAGAAATCGCTCCCTTGGCGATTGATGAGAGTTTGTCCGACTGCCGGGAGCTGGGTAAAACCCGAATAGGTTTTGTCACCCACTCCATGGGCGGCATTTTGCTACGCCAATATCTGCAGGAAGAATTCATCGCAGGCCTGCAAAGGGTGGTGATGCTCGCGCCGCCCAACCAGGGCTCTGTCATGGCGGAGCAGTTACTGGATAACGAATTGCTGGAGCCCTTGTTACCGAAACCGGCCCATCAATTGGGTATCGGCGAAAACTCTTTGCCGAGACAGCTCGGTCCAGTAAATTTTGAGCTGGGGGTTATCGCTGGCAGCGACACCCGGGCCCTGATGTCGCCGGGTCTGGAAAATCTTGCAAACGACGGAACGGTGGCCGTTGATGAAACCCGCGTAGAAGGCATGCAGGATTTTATCGTGTTATCGGTGGACCATTCCTTTTTGATGTGGCGCGAAGTGGTGTTGGACCAGGTAGTTTGGTTTCTGCGGGAAGGGAGATTCAATCAGGAACCACCGAACAGCGGGCTGCAGTAGCCCTGCAGACCAGGCTGGTTATTTTTCCCGGAAAGTCACACTGCTGCCCGGACCAGGTTCTCGCATTCGCGCCGGTAGTCAGTCGTGCAAATTCAATGTCACCAGTTTGGGTATGGGTAAGGAATTGAACTCACTGGCGGTGGCCAGGGTATAAGCACCCATTACACTGCCGACCACAATATCGCCGATTTCCAGAGCCGGCAGCTCACCACCTTCCATTACCACGTCGATGCTGTCACAGGTGGGCCCGGCGAGCACTGCCATGGCAGTATCTTTGCTATCGCTGAATACCGTCAGCGGATAGTGCGCATGATCAAAAATCTGGCCACTGTAAGAACCATAGACGCCGTCATCGAGGTAATACCAGGTGGCATTCAAACGCTCCGCCCGGCCGACAATAGTGCTGACCGCACTGATGCTGGGCGCACTCAATACCCGCCCAGGTTCAGCAATGATGTGCACCTGCTGTGGATAGCTGGCCAGTGCCTGCATGATGGGCCGACAGTATTCCACCAGGTCTATGCCGTTACCCGTATAGTCGGCGGGAAAGCCACCACCGATGTCCAGTATGCGCAAGCGCTCGGCACCTTTCAGATCGCTATTGCCAAAATAGGTACGGCATTCCCGCACAGCATCCACATGGGCATCGCTGTCCATGGCCTGCGAGCCGACATGAAAACTCAGTCCGATGATTTCCACACCCAGTTCGCTGGCTTCGGCCAGCATCATGGGAATGTTGCGGGGCGCACAACCGAACTTTCGTGACAGGTCGCTATTGACCTGCTTGGCGCGGAAGGAAACTCTCAGCAGAATTTGGGCGCGCCCGGCATATTCGCGGAATTTGTGCAGCTCATCGAGGTTGTCGACCACAAATGTCGTGCAGCCAAATTCCAGGGCGTCGCGAATGTCCTGGTCCCGTTTGATGGGGTGAGTGTGGATGCTTTTCTTTGGATCGGCGCCGATGCTTTTCATCAGCCGGATTTCACCGGTGGTGGCAATGTCGAAACTGGCACCCTCGGCCTGCAGTACCTGCAGCACCGGAATCGCGGGTAAGGATTTGATGGCGTAGAACAACTCGACACCGGGCAGGGCTGCTTTCAGAGCGCGATAACGTCCCCGCAGGATCGCACAATCCAGCACCAGTAAGGGTGAACCGTGTTCTTCAATCAACCGCCGATACGGCGCTTCAGCCTGCGTTCCTTGGATGCTCAAAGGGTTCATATTTCGTTCCTTTAAAAGTGGTACTTGCAAAAGCTCTGAATAATTCATCCATGAATTATCAGAGCGCGCCCAATAAAGCTGTATTGGAAAAAGTGCGTTTTTGTTTTGCTTCATTTTCATGATTCGCAATCATGGAAAATGGCAGCACATCCCTGTACTGCGTCAACTCTGAATGACAGAGTTGCCTGAACCTGCTTCAAGAACGGGCAGGAAACGAAAAAAGAGGCGGCATTTTAGTTAAATTGTGTCGTGACGCAAACGTTTTTTTCATCCACCCGACGTGTGGGACCACACAAAGCAGTTGGCTAGCAGCTGGCCGACCACTATCATTGCCAGCTGAATCAACAGGAGTGCAAATCCATGCGTGCCATGTCAGTTGTTTCTTGCAGCAAATCAGTATCGCGGGTGCTGGTGCTTTGGGCTTTTTTAAGCGGTCCGGCCTGGGCAACGAGTGCCGATGAGACCTTGATCCAGTTGTTGGATGAGTTTC
>JBGTHE010000332.1:0-3886 GCA_041746335.1 Lysobacterales bacterium
GATGGCGGCGCCGATCATGACCTCGATCGCAGAGGATGCGCTCAAGGCTGTACCTGATCGATATCGTGAAGCCGCCGAAGCCATGGGTGCAACGCGCTGGCAGGTGATTTACAAAGTGGTGTTGCCTGCTGCAAAAAACGGTCTGCTTGGAGCGGTACTGCTGGGAGTCGGACGAGGTTTTGGTGAAACGATGGCAGTGCTTATGGCCACCGGCCACTCCATCAATATTCCTGGCAGCGTTTTTGATTCGGTTCGCGCACTCACCGCCACCATTGCGGCGGAACTGGGCGAAACCGCCATGGGCTCACGGCATTATGAAGCGCTGTTTACCATCGGTATTTTCCTGTTTGTCATAACGTTCATCATCAACCTGACCGCGGACTTCATTGTCCGGGGCATTCGTAAAGGTTAGTGACCATGTTTACTTCCAGCGATCTCAATCGCCGCAATCTGCGCATTCAGAGAATGTTCCAGTTGATACTGGGTGGAATGACTCTGACCTTGATGATCCCGGTGGCTGTCATTTTAATCATGCTGGTTTACAAGGGTGGCCCTGCGATCAGTTTCGAGTTCCTGTTTACTACACCCACTAACGGCATGACGGCCGGTGGTATTTTCCCAGCCCTGCTGGGGACGATTTGTCTGGTGGTGGTAGGTTTGATTGCTTCTGTGCCATTGGGTATCGCAGCGGCCATCTATCTCAGTGAATATGCCCCTGACAACGCACTGACCCGGGCTATCAACCTGGCGATCATCAACCTGGCCGGTGTGCCTTCCATTGTGCACGCGCTGTTTGGGGTTGGCGCATTTGTGATTTTCTTCCAGTTTGGTACCAGCATCCTCGCGGCCGGTCTTACGCTTGCCATCATGGCTCTGCCGGTGGTGATCGTAGCCACGCAGGAATCGCTGCAGGCAGTGCCCATGGCTTTTCGTGAAGCTTGCTGGAATATGGGTGCCACCCGCTGGCAAACCATACGACGCGTAGTTTTACCCAATGCCGTTAGCGGTATTTTGACCGGCATCATTCTGGAAGTGTCTCGCACAGCCGGCGAAACTGCGCCCATCATGTTCACCGGCGCCGCGTTTTTCCTGCCCTTCCTGCCGCAATCCGTATTCGACCAGACTATGGCTTTGTCCCTGCATCTGTTCGTGGTTTCAACCCAGGTGCCCAACATGCCAGAACATCTTCCGTACGGGGTTGCGCTCGTTCTTATTTGCCTGGTCCTGATGATGAACAGCCTGTCCATCGCCTTGCGCATGTATCTGCGAGGCAAGAAGAAATGGTAAGTAATGAAGCGGCCGATTCTTTTCAGGTAAAGCTGGGAGTGATGGACGTGGCCATCAGCTATGGCCAGCAGCAAATCCTGCAAGGGCTCAGTTTTGCAGTAAAGCAGAATGAGATTTTCGGCATCATCGGACCGGCCAATGCTGGGAAAACCTCCTTCCTCAAGGCTGTTAACCGCATGGATATGTTCAATCCGGAGATGCAGGTTAGTGGCCTTATTACCTTTAACGGTCTCGATATCAGCCAGGTGCGCAATGTTTATGGATTGCGTCGCCGCATCGGTGTGGTTTTTCCCTTGCCCGTAGGTTTGCCTCTGTCGGTTTATGACAACGTGGCATTGGCGCCTCGCTTGGGCGGTTTGAAAAATCGTGCCGATCTGGATGTCATTGTCGAACGCTGTTTGCGCCGCGCCGCCCTTTGGGACGAAGTGAAGGACCGGCTCAACACACTTGGCAGTTTGTTGTCCGGAGGCCAGCAACAGCGATTAACCATAGCCCGTGCACTATCCCAGGAGCCCGAGCTGCTAATGCTCGACGAGTTCTCCATCGCCGTAGATCCGGTCACCACCATGCGTATCGAGGATGTGCTGAAAGAACTGAAGCAGGAAATCACCATCATTCTGGTGACTAATCTGGTGCAGCAAGCGCGGCGTCTGGCCGACCGAACCGCTTTTTTCCTGGACGGCCACTGCATTGAAGTGGGTAAGACAGAAGATCTGTTTACCGGCGAGGTTAAGGACCAGCGCACCCGGGATTATGTTGAAGGGAGGTTTGGCTGATGCAGGCCGCGGAACAGACCATAGCGCAGCCGGATACTGACGCACCTATGGCCATAGCCAGTCGTGGATTGAATCTCTGGTACGGCACTTTCCAGGCTTTGTTTGACGTTGACCTGAGCATCAAGCAGGGCATTATCACTTCAATGATCGGCCCTTCCGGCTGTGGCAAGAGTACCTACTTGCGAAGTGTCAATCGCATTAACGAGCGTTTGGGCTATGTGCGTATCACCGGCGAAATCAAGGTGATGGGTCAGAACATTTATGCCCCTGAAGTCGAGCTGGTGCAGGTGCGCAAGCAGGTCGGCATGGTGTTCCAGCGGCCCAACCCATTGCCTATCTCTATTCGGGAAAACATCCTGTTTGGTCATGTGCTGCACAGCGGCAAAAAGGGCAGCAACTCGGAGCAGGACGATATCGTCGAGAAAGCGCTGCGCGAAGTGCTGCTTTGGGACAAGGTCAAGGACCGCCTGGAAAGCAAGGCCACAACTCTGTCGCTGGAGGAGCAGCAAAAGCTCTGTATCGCCCGCTTGTTGCCGGTTAAGCCCAGTGTCTTGCTGATGGACGAACCCTGTTCAGCGCTGGATCCGCGCGGCACTGAAGCCGTAGAGGAACTGTTGTGGGAATTGCGGGGTGAGTACACGATGCTGATCGTCACCCATAACATGGCGCAGGCTCGGCGTGCCAGTGACGAATGCGTGTTCATGCTGATGGGCAAAGTAGTCGAGCACACCGATACCGCCGAAATGTTCGTCACGCCGCAGCAACAGGAAACGGCCGACTACATCGAAGGTCGTTACGGCTGACACTCCTGCGTTCGGGCCACTTCGAGCAAGGGCGACAGGTTGGTGAGTGGACAACTTATGACAAGCAGGGCGGTGTGCACAAAGTCACGGTGAAGAAATGAAGTTGCCGCCGAGGCTGGTGCTTGCTGCCTAACTATTCATTAAAAGCCGAAGTCGCTTCGCGGTTCGGCTTAAATTCAGGTGTTATGCGGACCACGAAAGGAGACATCACAGATGAGCAAGGTAACCCCGTTCCTGATGTTCAACGACCAGCTTGAGTCCGCCATCGAGTTCTACACTTCCACGTTCCCGGACTCCAGGGTCACGACTGTCGCCCGCGCTGGCGAAGATGGCCCCATCAACTCGGCCGAATTTGTCGTCGGCGGTCAGACCTTTATGGGCTACAACGCTGGCGGTCCGTACTTCACATTCTCCGAAGGCTTCTCGCTGTTCGTGGAGTGCGAGGACCAGGAGGAAGTGGACGAGTACTGGAATAAGCTCGTCAAGGCCGGAGCCACCAAAATGCAATGTGGCTGGATCACGGACCAGTTCGGTCTAACGTGGCAGATTGTCCCGAAGCGATTCATCGAACTCATCGGCGACAAGAACCCCGCGAAAGTGAAGGCCGTCATGGACGCAATGATGGAAATGGTGAAGCTCGACGTGGCAGCCCTTGAGCGAGCGTACGACTCGGTGCGATAAGCGTAGCTCCGGTCCAAGATGCCGCTCGCCCGATCTTAGTGTGCTTGTCCCTTTAGTACTTCTTCGGCGGTGCGGATCTCGAGCCTCGGGCACTCGGCAAGAATGCCGCGGATCGCCTTCGTCACTGTGGTCAGATCGACTTGGGTCATGAAGTTACCGAGCGTGAGGTACGACAGCACCCATCCCGGGTCGATGGCCCAGGGTGGCAGAAACTTCCCTGGTCGGCATAGGCCGCGACTGCGCAAGATAGCCAGCGCCGGGATAGAGGCTAGATCGAGCTTGCCGGCGAAAACCAAGCCCAGGACATCGGCACGGTCTGCTGAAAAGGCCGCCCGGACG
>JBGTHE010000333.1:0-3035 GCA_041746335.1 Lysobacterales bacterium
CCTGGCCTATGAAACTGGCGGTCGCTTCCCAATTTTCATTGGGAATCCACAATGCATGGAATCTGCCGCCGTAAACATCGTAAGTGTTCTGGTTGTTGTCTACGACTGCGTCGTTGTTCCCCGGTGATCCATGCTCGGGAGGCACAAAGGTTTCGCCCGGCACGACATCGACGTAGCCGCCATCGTGGGAATATAACCCGATCATCCGGAATGCCAGCGTGTCACTGACCGGAATGTTGACATGCCCATTGAAATCCCAGCTGGGGTCGCCGCCATCGGTGGTGGCCAGCGTTCCGCTTGCCTGCCCAGAAAATTCGTCGGTGGTAGGTTTGTTGGTGATAATGCGCATGGTGCCCGTTTGGGAACTCGAACCAAACAGCGTACCCTGCGGGCCGGGCAAAACTTCGATGCGTGCAATATCAATCATTCGCACTTCAGGCTGTTGCGAAATGGAAGTGATAGGTTGTTCGTCGAGATAAACAGCGACCTGGCTTTCGGTACGATACTCAGCATTGCCGGTGGAAACGCCGCGCATAACCACGGAGTTCCGCCCTGGCATGCTGCTGGTCAATGAAACACTGGGGAGGGCTTTGACGTAATCCTCCATATTCTTGAAATTGAGCCGCTCGATGTCACCGCTGTCGAACGACACAATACTTTGAGGAACATCCTGAAGGTTCAGGGTTCTCTTGGTCGCGGTGACCAGAATTTCCTCAATGACAAAATCCTCGGCTTCTTCTTCGCTGTTGCTCTGGGCGAACACATTGGGTACGGGGTACAGTGCGGCCAGCAGGCCTGCCCCCAAGGTTGAAAAAGTGCACAGTGTCTGAGCGCCAGCTCCAAGCTGGACATTGCAAAGGGGCGTTGATTGTTGAGGGGTGTGCGCCTTTTTCATGTGCTGTTCCTCGATGCTTTGGTTGCGATTGCTTGTTTTGCGATCTGGAGAACTTGCTTGCGTTGGCCAATCCCTGATCGAGTCGCGTGCTCAGCGACCGAGGTTCGATGGTAGCACCCGTTAGCTGATCTTTCCAACCCCGAAACATTCAGAAGGCTCGCGCTTGCCCGATTGACGGATTGCATGAGCAATCAGCTCGGGTTTTCCCGGAGTGAAGATATGAACCCCGGAAATGCCCGGTAATTCTGCGATATGCCTGATGTGCTCTGCACAGATTTTAATCCCCTCCTGCTCGGGGTCAGGCGCGTTTTTCAGTCGCTGGATAACAGAGTCTGGGACCAGGCTGTCTCGCAGATTCGTTTTCATCCACAAGGCAGTCTCTGCTGATGGCAGCACCGCGAGGGTAACGATAGTAGAGAACTGCCAGGTTACACGCGCTTCGATTAAATGAGACATGTAAGCTTGCAAGGTATCAAGGTTCATACATAGCTGTGTATGCATAAAGCGCGCCCCGGCACTCGCTTTTTCCAGTAAGGACTCTGCTTTCCATCCCGGTTGCGGCCGGAATACCCTGGCGTTAGTGCCAGTGAGCAGCCCCTCGCTGCCACGCGGGCCACCTCCCGGCCCATCGCTTTCAATCATCTGCTCCGCAATACCCAGCAACTCCTTGCCACGCAGTTCAAATACCGATCGGGCAGGCACCTGATGCTCCTTGGACATTCTGTAACCTCTGACCAGCATGGCAGAGGTGACACCCAGAGCCTGCAGCCCCAGCAGGTCGCTGATGAGGGCCACCCGGTTGCGATCCCGGCAGGTCAAAACCGGCAAGGCGTCCAGCCCTTCCTGCAGCACCAGTGCTGAAGCTGCCAGTGGGGACATTTGCACCCAGGGCCAGGAATTGTCGGCGACCAGCATGGCATCGACAAGTCCGCTCAGGCGGTGGCACTGCTCGCGAACCTCAGCAGCATTCGACTCACGGTTCAGCATCAACTCAGCTGAAATTGTGAAGTTGCCTTGCAACAGTGAGTCACGAAACCGTTTCAATGTGTATATACCTGAGGGCTGAGGGCTGAGGGCGTGCGGGTAGACCTCTACCCAAAAAAATCTTCGCGCTAGGGTATCCTGTAGCCCGATGCGCAAACAACCAGCCTGTCAGATAAAACCGAACACCGGGGGGAAAAAGATGAACACAATCGCTGCCCATCCAGCATAAACCGGCAGGTAGTTCGTTTGCCACCGCTCAAGGGCCGTGAACGATGCGCGCCCACCCAGGAAACAAATGTAAAGCACTGCGGACCATGCCAGATTGACCAATAAAATCACGTTTACGCCCAGCCCGGCGATGCGGTTGGGGCTGACTCCGAACTCGGATATCCGTCCAGCGATAGCCCACAGTGCCACCGCATCGGCCAATAACGCACTCACCACCAGCACGACCTGTGCGACGTCGAAGACACCAGGGCGCGCCTGAGAATCCCGCGCTGAGACGGAATAGAGCAATAGGCCCAGTACAACCACCAACAAGAGGTCGAAGGCGATGAGCGCTTCGCGATCGATGTCGATCCCGCGCCCGGTGAAAACCAGCACCGCCAGAAACGTGATGATCATAATGGCGAATAGCGGCGTAAAGAGTCGTGTCAGCACCGGCGCCATGTTCTCAATAACGCTTTGTTTGGCTTCTACCAGCCAGGACGCAATCATAACGGCGCCCATTGCGGCACACGGCAGCAGCCACGATTCCAAAAACGGCTCTATGTCGATCCCTATAACATTGAAAATCATTGCCATGAAACCAACAAGGACACCACCGCCCAGCGCAATCAAAACGTAGTAAATGAAAAGTTCTCCGGAGAACCGGATGAAATCCATACGGCCAGCCATCTCGCCCCATCGCCTGCCGGCGTAGGCGATGCCGACCAACAACCACAACGCGATCGGCAGATGCAGGGCCGCGAGGATTTGAGTGTTGCCGCCTAGTGCGAAGGGATAGCTGTTCATAATTACCGCGGCCGCAACGAAGGCGCCACCCAACCAGCGGATCGTGACGGCGCCAGTCTGGCGTTTCCAGGTGAAGTAGGCGGTAAGAAGAGGCAAAATGAAAAAGCTCATGTTCTGCGCATAGAACCCCGCGCCTTCATCG
>JBGTHE010000334.1:0-2960 GCA_041746335.1 Lysobacterales bacterium
GGCGCTGTGGGAGGTGGATAGACAGGTCAGCGCAGAAAACGGTCTTAAGAAAGGCAGTGTGGTTACCAGCGTAAATTCCTGGACTCAAACTGACACTTCGGGCCAGATCATCACGGAGCTCGTAAAAGACGATGACCTGATTTCCGGTACGGAAGTCTTACGCCGCTGGCGCGAGGCGACCGGTGACATACCTGGCGCAAAAACATTAGGCTTTGAAGGTGCAGCGGGGGGGCCTGGCGGTGGTGCGGACTTTTCGGTACAGCTGATTGGCAGCAACATCACAGAGGTTGGACGTGCAGCGGCAGAACTGGAGCGGCGCGTACGTCAATACGAAGGCCTCTACGACATTCGTAACAGTCATGAACGCGGCACGCCCGAGATCAAACTCAACATCAAGCCGGAAGCAGAAACGCTGGGGCTCAGCCTTGCAGACCTGGCTCGCCAGGTTCGCGCAGGCTTTTATGGCGAGGAAGTGCAACGCATTCAGCGCGGCCAGGATGAAGTGCGGGTGATGGTTCGTTACCCAGAAGACGAACGCGATTCGGTTGGCTATTTGAACACTGTGCGCATCCGTACTCCTGACGGGGGCCGGGTGCCCTTCCACGCGGTGGCTGAAGTCGAGATGGGTGAAGCACCGAACCGAATACAACGCTTTGATAGGGAGCGTGCCGTCCAGATTTCTGCTGAGGTGGATACTGAGAAATTCGAACCTGGCAAGATCTCACAGGATATTCTTGACAATGAACTTCCCGAAGTCCTTGCCCTGTTCCCTGGGGTACGACATAGGCTGAGTGGCGCTACCCGCAGTATGCAGGAGGTGCAAACCGACATGCTTAAAGGGGCTGCATTTGCGTTTTTTCTGATCTACGCGCTGATGGCCGTCCCACTGAAATCCTACTCTCAGCCGCTGATCATCATGTCGGTGATTCCATTTGGGGCAATAGGCGCCCTGTTCGGCCACTGGATACTGGGACTTCAGGTCAGCATGCTGAGCTTCTTCGGTTTGATTGCTTTGGCCGGAGTGGTGGTGAATGACAGCCTGATTCTGGTGGATTTCGTGAATCGCGAACGCGCCCTCGGAGTTGAAATCAGGCAGGCTGTTGTTGATGCTACCCGCAAACGGTTTCGAGCCATCCTGCTGACTTCCCTGACCACCTTTTTTGGACTGGTACCGATCGTGCTGGAATCCAGCCTGCAAGCCAAACTCGTTATCCCAATGGCGACATCGTTGGCCTTTGGCATCTTGTTCGCTACAGTCATTACCCTGTTTCTGATTCCTTCACTTTATATGCTGCTGGATCACTTCGGGCAGTGGTGGCGCAATGCCTGGCTGCATATGCTCCCGGGTAAATCGACCAGCCCTGATGCCCGCGAAACTGCTGGCGGGACGGGCCAGGCTACTGACCATCCCGGCAAAAGTCAGATTTAGATTATTGTGAAGTCCATCAACCAACAGTTGAAGGCAAATGATCTAGCACTCCGCTGCACAAGTTCGAAAATCTCGTGACCATCAGAGCCCTGCTGCAATCTGCCAGGGAAAAGCTGGCCCCAGACCCTCTAGCCCGGCTGGAAGCTGAAATATTGTTGTGCCATGCATTGGAGGTCGGTCGTTCTTTTCTGTTCGCCAATCCAGAACTCGAAGTCCCTTTGAAAAGGCGCTCCGACTTTATGGCATTGCTCCGCCGTCGTTCCCAGGGTGAGCCCATGGCCTATGTGGTGGGCAAGCGCTCATTCTGGACTTTTGATTTGACAGTCACTCCGGATGTCTTGATACCCCGCCCCGAAACCGAACTGTTGGTTGAAAGGGCACTGGAAAAAATTCCGCTCAATGCCAACTGGCGCATTGCTGACATTGGAACCGGTAGTGGCGCCATTGCACTGGCGATTGCCAGCGAACGTCCGGGTTGTGAGATACATGCAACTGATCTCAGCGATGAAGCCCTGCGCGTTGCTCGCGAAAACAGCGCAAGGCTGAATCTCGGACGGGTTCAATTTCACCAGGGATCGTGGTTGCAACCGCTTCCTGGTCACTTTCAGGTACTGGTCAGCAATCCGCCCTACGTGGCCCAGAATGACCCCCATATGCAACGCGGCGATTGCCGATATGAGCCAGTATTGGCCTTGAGCCCGGGTACCGATGGGTTGGCCGCAATAAGGGAAATTAGTCTTCAATCGCCGGGTAAACTTGAAGCTGGTGGATGGCTCCTGATTGAACATGGCCACGATCAAGGCGCAGATGTCCGCAAACTGTTCAACCAGTCGGGTCTGAAATCGGTGAGCACGTACACAGATTTGGCGGGCCTGGAGAGAGTCTGTGTGGGTCAGCTCCCCAACCAAACATAGAAAATTCAGACCCCAGAAACCAAAACAGATCGGCATCCTGCCGATCTGTTGGTTGAAGCGCCCGTGTGTCTGAACGAACTATAATTGTTCTGTAAATATTTGTCAATTCGTGTCAATGCAGTTGACGATGCACCGCAGCCAGTCCAGCCCCAAAAATCAGGCCAATCATCATAACGATGCCGTACCGATTCAACATCTCAATCCGTTTGACCCGTTTGGTGTTTACCAGGGTACATTCCACGCTGGTGCCCGGAAGCACCAGTAAATCCCGGCAGTCACGCTCGTCCGGAATGAAACTGTCACGCACGGTCTCAAAAACAGAACAGTATTGACCTCCTTCCGGAATATCGGCGATCAACCAACCGTCGGGCTGATTTTCATTGACACTCAATGGATGAAATTCCCCCGTACCCCTACAAATCAATTGAATCTGAACAGCTTTTTCGTCACCGGTTGCGCCCACCCATTTTTTGTATACGAGGACCTCGGCAGCATCAGGCAGTGTTTTTACCAAGCCTTTGACTTGAGCCTGCTCTGTGAAGGGCGGAGACCAGCAAAAAAGTAGCAGAGCTGATCTGAATACCCATTTCAAGTATTTATTCGGAAACATCATTTGC
>JBGTHE010000335.1:0-6613 GCA_041746335.1 Lysobacterales bacterium
TCGCTTGATGAACCCATCGTGCTGGCCGAGTCAACAATTACGGACTAACACTCATCAGAATCAGAATCTGCGCGCGCAAATATGCAACCACGTCCCCGGACATAGTTTTATTGCGCCAAACCCGTGTCAGTCGCTTCGGCAAGCCGGTGAGAAAATGCTACTCTGGCCTGAATCATTTCACCTTCTGGACCCTGCTGTGAAAAACTCCAAACTCGTTTTCACGATTGTTTTTGCGGTACTTCTGCCTTATTCGGCTGCAACACTTGCAGACGAGGCGAAATTTCTGGACTTGCAGGTAAATGCAGACACCGGTCAGGTGTTGCTCAACCTGGGAAGCTTGCCTTTGGAACTGCTCTATGTGCCGGCGCTTCAGTCGGGCGTCGGTTCAAATGATCTGGGGCTGGACCGCGGCCAACTGGATCGCACCCGCCTTGTGCGCTTTGAGCGATTCGGCAATCGCATATTGCTGATCGAGCCCAATCTGGATTTTCGCGCGGTGACCGAGAATCGGGCTGAAGTACGCTCGGTAACCGAGGCCTTCGCACAATCAGTCATTGCAGGCTTTGAAATCATCACTGCGGAATCAGGCCAGGTCAGCATCGATCTTGCACCCTTGCTGGTATCCGACATGCTGCGGATTTCAACTCAGATCAAGGAACTGGAGCAAGGCAGCTTCGAACTTGATCCCGAACGCTCTGCTGTGGATGCCGCTGGCATTCGCAATTTTCCGCAAAACACCTTGATTCCGGTTGTGTTGACCTTCAAAGGCAGTGAACCGGGGTCGTTCATCGAGGACGTCACACCAACTCCCGATTCACTCACCGTGCGGGTAACGCACCAGTTTGTGCAGTTGCCTGATGGCGAATATGAACCACGTGCGTTCCACCCGCGCTCCGGCTATTTCGCACTGCAATACAAAGATTATGCAGCACCGTTGGAATCCGCCATGGACCAGCGCCTGATTTACCGGCACCGGTTGCAGCCCGGCGAACCGCTGATCTATTACGTCGACAACGGCACGCCTGAACCCGTTCGCAGCGCCTTGCTGGAAGGCGCTTCGTGGTGGGCCGAAGCTTTTGCTGCAGCGGGCTTCCCGGACACCTTCAGAGTTGAAGTATTGCCCGAAGGTGCTGACCCGCTGGATGTTCGATACAACGTCATACAATGGGTTCACCGAGCTACACGGGGCTGGTCTTACGGCTTCAGCGTTTCCGACCCGCGTACCGGCGAAATCATCAAGGGCCATGTCAGTCTTGGGTCCTTGCGGGTGCGCCAGGATCAATTGATCGCCGAAGCACTCACGGCGCCTTTCGAAGGCGAAGGGGAAGGCATTCAAGGCGCACGCGAACTGGCCCTGGCCCGCTTGCGTCAACTCTCTGCGCATGAAGTCGGACACACACTGGGAATTGATCATAACTTTGCGGCTTCGTATTCGGGCGATGCTTCCACGCTGGACTACCCGCATCCCTATTTATATCTGGACGATGAAGGCCGCATCCGGCTGGACAGGGCCTATCAAACCGGTGTCAGCCCCTGGGACATACTGACGGTACGCTATGGCTACACGGAGTTTGATCCGGCGGCTGAGGCCCAATCGCTGGCAGCCATACTGGATGAAGGCGAACAACAGAATATTGCGTTCATAGCCGATCAGGATGCGCGTGTACCGGGGAGCGCCCATCCCGCAGCAAATCTGTGGGACAACGGCACTGATTCCTTGCAGCGGCTTGATGAACTGTTGGCGATTCGCCAGATCGCTATGGAGAATTTTTCAGAGGCCGTTATACCCGCTGGCACCAGCCTGTTTGAAATCGAAAGGCGATTGGTGCCCGTTTTCCTGTTGCATCGCTATCAGATTGAGGCGGTGGCGAAGTTATTAGGTGGTTTGAATTACGACTACCGTCTGCGTGGCGACACGCCCTCTCCCGTCATGCCGGTCGCGGCTGAGACCCAGAAACAGGCTCTTCAAAGCCTGGTGAGACTGCTGCAGGTGGATCGTTTGGCGCTGCCGGATTCACTTCAATACCTGATTCCACCTCCACCCACCGAGCACAGCCGTGACCGCGAGAACTTCCCCGCCGCGACTGGTGTTGCTTTCGATCATCTCGCCCCCGCTCGAGCCGCTATCGACCTGGTGTTGAGTGAATTGTTGCAGCCCCAACGCCTGAGTCGCCTGGCGGAGCAACATGCACTGGACGAGAATCAACCCGCCGCGCTTGAACTGATGTCTGCGCTGATGGCGGCAAGCTGGCAAGCCAGAATGCCATCCGATAGATATCACGCTGCCATTCAAACCGAACTCAATTGGCTGGTTCTGCGTCACCTGATGGCTTTGGCCACCGACAGCAGCACCATCGACAGCACCCGTGCCCTGGGCCTGGCTCAAGTCATAGAACTGGGCGAAGCCCTGCAAAGCAGAGCCAGGAAGGGGGACGTTCAAGCCCGCGCGGCCGCTCAGGAAATCCGCCAGTTCCTGCAAGGGCAGGCGACCGCTCCTGTGAAATTGCCCAACCCCACTCCGCCAGGAAGTCCGATCGGATAGCAAGACGGGATCTTGTAGGAGCGAGTGTCGCTCGCGACTAAGAGCCATGTGTCGGCAGCAAGGCTGCTGCCTACATGAGGGAAGGAGCCTTTTGTCGGAGCGAGCCTAGCTCGCGACTGAAAGCTCCATGTCGGCGATAGCTCCCGCACATCCCTGTGCTTCGCTATCTGAGTGCATCCCGCACAAAAATGCTGACTCCTGCAATCGCGCCTTACCCCAGCACCAACACGTTAGCCAGCCACAGGAACAAGCCCATGCTGACCACGTCAGTTGCAGTGGTCAGAAATATACTGGAAGCCAGTGCCGGGTCTGCGCCACATTTTTTCAAACCCAGGGGCACCAGCACACCGGTAATACCGCTTGCGAGGCAGGCACCTGTCATGGCCAGGAATACTACAATGCCGAGAATCATCGGCTCCGTTGCACCCGAGAAGTTGGCATAAAGATACATGGCAATACCAGCCACAACGCCCACTGCAGCGCCATTGGCCAGTCCCAGCCATGTCTCTTTGAGCAACACGTGCCGGAATATTCCTGGCTTGAACTCATTCAAGGTAATGGCCCGAATGGTGACCGCAAGCGCCTGACAGCCCGTGTTTCCTGATTGTCCTGCCAGCACTGGCAGAAAAACGGCCAGCACAACCACCTGCGCAATGGTGTCCTCAAACAAACCGACCACAAATGCAGCGACAAAAGCCGTCAACAGATTGATTTGCAGCCAGGGATGGCGCATACGAAAGGCTGGTCCCCAGTTGGTGATGGCGTGCTCTTCCTTATCAACACCCACCATGCTGCCGTATTGAGCGCTGAGTTCAAAATTCTGGTGCTCGAACAACATGAAGCCCTGCACTACACCCAGCAGTCGCCCCTTATCGTCACATACCGGGTAGATCGGATAATGCCGGTAGACCACCTCTTTCATGGCGTCACCGACATCCTCATCCGGCCGCAATGAAAACGGTTCCAGCAGCATGACATCGGCAACAGTATCATCGGGGGCAGCCAGCAACAGGTCGCGCATGGCCACAATGCCCAGCAGCTTCTGATCCTGATCCACGATATAGCCATAGGTGATCAGTGTGTCGTGCGTCCATGCGCGGATCTTCTCCACCGCGTCCGCAACCTTCTCATCAGGAGCAAATACTGAAACTGCTGGCTCCATCAAGCGGCCAACGCTGCCATCAGGAAAATTCTGGGCAACTTCCCAGTTATCACCGACGTGATCACCGGCGAATTTGGCAATCGCTTCGCGCCGTTTGTTCGGGAATCGCAACAGAATTCGGTAGGCAGGGGCCGGGTGCAAGTGTTGCAAAACAGTACCCACAGTTTCGTCCGATTCCAGCAACAGAACCCGCGCCACATCCAGCGGTGCCCGCCTCTGCGCTTCGATGACCAGATGATGCAGCCGAGGCTCCAGCGAACCGCTAGCGGCTCCTATTCCCTGGGTAGTCGGTTCCATGCTCCCTGAACTCCTTTTTTTGAAAGCTTAAGGTTACGTCTGGTGAGCTGAAAACACCAGATTGAAACGGACATATTGAGAAGAGATTGCCTAGTTGGTGTTTCGAGACTTCATTTCACGCTCCAGACGCTGATTTTCATCGTTCGCGTAAGATTTGGCAGCCGCGAGCAATACGGAAGGATGCAGGCGCACCACATAATCCGGATTGGTGTACTGGAAATGAATCAGACCATCGGTGCCAATCAGGAAGGTGGATGGTGCAGGTAAAACCCGATGCGACTCACCGGAAACTTCTTCGAGATTGATGCCGTACTCCAGGTACTTGGCGTTGACTTCATCATTCAGACGAAATGCGATACCAAAAGCACGCATGGCCTCGAGCTTCGCATCGGAATAAACCGTATAGCCAATATCCGGTTGCTCCAGGCTTTCATACAGGAGCTCGGGTTTGTCCGGGCTGATAAACCAGAGGTCAAAACCCAGGGCTTTCAGTTCGGCTTCTGCCTTCCTCATCTCGGCCAGGTGCAGGTTGCAGTAAGGGCACCAGCCACCGCGGAAAAATGTCAGGATGACGGGCTTCTGCAATTTTGACGGTTCAAAGTTCACGTCGGCGCCAGTGGCATCGCGCAGTTGAAAAGCGGGAGCTGCCATACCCGGTAACAAGGGGTGTACTTCATTGGCATCATTGTGTATCACATTGCGAGTGGACTCTGCCCCTGCAGGCAAACTCAACATCAGCATCGAAACCAGCAAGAATTTATTGAATGGCATGGTTAACTCCTTCCTCGCCCCACTGGGCGGTTTTCGGTTACAGAAATTCAAAGGACCTTCTCGCACGCAAAGTGCTTTCAGCATCATCAATCGATTTGCAGGAATTTCAGTGATCGCAGTTCAGCAATCAGGGTTTGATCCGATAATCCAGTGCTGGCTCGCGATCGCCCAACAGGGGGCTGTAGACGTAGTTCTCTCCCTGCGCCTTTTGCAATTCGGCTTTTGCCTTCTGCACCATTGCGGGATTCTCATACAGGTCGGCCGCTGTCAGTGCGAGAGTTTTGGCCGCCAGTTGCATGCCTTTCATACCGATGCTGGTACCTCCGGCTGCAATGGCTTGCCAAGTGTGGGCTGCAGTTCCAGGTACCCACGTTGCAGTAGTGAATTCCGCCGTCGGTACAGTCCAGCTAACATCACCCACATCGGTTGAACCCATGCTCAGTTTAATGTCCATGTCCTTGATCTCCGCCTCGGAACCCAGTTCAAACTCGGGCGCATTCAAGGTACCGTAAATCTGTTCGGCGAACGCTTGCTCATCACTGCTGTAGGTGAATCCACCCAGGGATTCGAGGTTGGCCTGCATAAGGTCTGCAATCACCCGATTGGGCAGCAGGTTGAGGCTGCCATGCATGATTTCCAGATCCACCGTGGTACCCGTGCCAGATGCAGCTCCCTGAGCCGCAGCTTCAACACGCTCCCATATTTGCCTTACCTGAACGGGATCTGGGTGGCGCACGTAGTAGTAAGCCTGGGCGTAATCTGGCACAACATTGGGCGCATGCCCGCCCGCAGTGATCACATAATGGATGCGCGTCTCCTGTGGAACATGCTCGCGCATCAGGTTGACCATGTAATTGAAAGCTTCCACGCCATCAAGTGCGGAACGAGCCTTTTCAGGCGATCCGGCTGCATGCGCAGATACTCCATGGAAATTGAAACGGGCGGATCGATTGGCCAGAGTAGCGGTAGCGGTGGCGCGGTTCACATCACCAGGATGCCAGGAAAGTACCGCATCCACATCGTCAAACAGCCCGGCGCGCACCATGTACACCTTGCCGGAACCACCCTCTTCAGCCGGAGTGCCATAAACCCGCACTGTACCCGGCAAATTATTGTTCTTCAGCCATTGCTGGACCGCCACCGCCGCCCCAAGAGATGCCGTACCGAACAGGTGGTGTCCGCATGCCTGCCCGCCGGCCTTACCGGGAATCTCCTCACGTACCGGTGCAGCGGTTTGCGTAATGCCTGGCAATGCATCGAATTCCGCCAGGAAAGCAATGACCGGCTTACCGGATCCTGCTTCTGCGACAAACGATGTGGGGATGCCTGCTACGCCGGCTTCAACTCTGAACCCCTGCTCACTCAGCTTCTGCTGCAGCAGTGCCGTGCTTTTCACTTCCAGGTATCCCAGCTCCGCCAGGTCCCAGATTTCCAGAGCGATAGCCTGGTGCTCGTCGTACCGTGCATTGATGCCCTGAATCAGCTCCGTGCGATCGGCAGCCTGCAGCGCTGTACTGGTGGTGGTCAGCCAAAACGCCAAGCACACTAGAGAAAGGGGGGTCTTGCAAAATGGAGTCATAAGTTCTGCCTGTTGGTTTTCAATAAATTATGCTCGTTACTTTAGCAGCACCTTGATAGGTTTTGCTGCCTGCGGGGCGAAAAGCGCATGGTCGAAGCTCAATTCACTACCCCGCAGCCGCACAGGCACTTAAAATGACCGGCAGGAATCACTCTTTTTGTACAGCTCAGGCATGCCCTTCAGGACCTCACCATTGCGCGGAGAGGCCTTCGGGTAGTTATCAGCTTTGGCCTTGTCACTCATGTGGAACTTTAAATGAAGC
>JBGTHE010000336.1:0-4087 GCA_041746335.1 Lysobacterales bacterium
TCGAAGAAGCGTTCATGAAGCTGGGCTATCGATTACCCCTTATTGTTTCCGGAACCATTATCGATGCCAGCGGACGAACCCTGTCCGGCCAGACGGTGGAAGCGTTCTGGTACTCCATTTGCCACGCACGACCGTTTGCAGTAGGACTGAATTGCGCGCTGGGCGCGGTGGAAATACGTCCCTGGATTCGCAACCTGGCCAATATCGCTGACTGCCCCATCATTCTTTACCCCAATGCCGGCCTGCCCAATGAACTGGGCGATTATGACGACACGCCAGAGCATATGTCAGAGTTGCTGGCACAATTTGCCGATGAAGGCATGCTGAACATCGTCGGTGGCTGCTGCGGCACACGGCCGGAACACATACAGGCGATCGCGAGAGCAGTGGCGGGCAAACCGGTACGCCAGTTACCCACACTCACACCCTGGTGTCGGCTGGCCGGGCTGGAACCGCTGGTTCTGCGTCCTGATCTGAATTTCGTCAACGTGGGCGAGCGCACCAACGTAACGGGCTCCGCGCATTTCCGGCGACTGATCGAGAAGGACGACTATGGCGCTGCACTGGAAATCGCCCGCCAGCAGGTGGAGAACGGCGCACAAATTATTGATGTGAACATGGATGAGGGGTTACTGGATGGTCCCGAAGCCATGACCCACTTTCTGAAACTGATTGCGTCTGAGCCCGACATTTCCCGCGTCCCTGTAATGATCGATTCATCGCGTTGGGAAGTGATTGAGGCCGGCCTTCGTTGCCTGCAGGGCAAGGGTATCGTTAATTCAATCAGCATGAAGGAAGGCGAGGAGAAGTTCATCGAGCAGGCCCGGCTGGTCAGGCGCTATGGGGCAGCTGCTATCGTTATGGCTTTCGACGAGAAAGGCCAGGCGGATACCCTGGAACGCCGGGTTGCGATTTGCCAGCGGGCCTGGAAAATTCTCACCGAGCAGGTCGGTTTTCCTCCTGAAGATATTATTTTTGATCCGAACATATTTGCCGTGGCTACCGGCATAGCGGAGCATGCCAACTACGGTGTGGATTTCATAGAAGCCACGCGACGAATCAAAAAACTCTGCCCGGGCGTCAAGATATCCGGCGGCGTGAGCAACATTTCTTTTTCCTTCCGTGGCCAGGACCGCGTGCGCGAAGCCATACACGCCGTGTTTCTCTACCACGCCATCCATGCCGGCATGGATATGGGCATCGTCAACGCCGGTCAGCTGGAAGTCTATGACGAAATAGACCAGAAGCTGCGAGAGGCGGTGGAAGATGTAATTCTCAACCGGCGCGAAGACGCGACCGAAAACCTGCTGGAGATCGCCCAACGATTTCAGGGTGGAGCCGATCGCGAAGTCAATGAAGCTGCCTGGCGTGAAACATCTGTGCATGATCGCCTGGTACATGCGCTGGTCAAGGGCATTACCTCACACATCGAAGCGGATACCGAGGAAGCCCGCAAAGGTTCGTTGCGGGCGCTGGATGTGATTGAAGGCCCGCTGATGGACGGCATGAATGTAGTGGGTGATCTGTTCGGTGCCGGCAAGATGTTTCTGCCCCAGGTGGTAAAAAGCGCACGGGTGATGAAGCAGGCCGTTGCGGTGTTGATACCGCATATCGAACATGAAAAGAAAATGTCGGGCGCTCCGGCCGAAGAACAGGCGCACGTGATTGTGGCCACCGTCAAAGGCGATGTTCACGACATCGGCAAGAATATTGTGGCCGTGGTTTTGCGCTGTAATAACTTTCGCGTGACGGATCTGGGTGTGATGGTTCCCGGTGACAATATTCTAGACGCAGCCATACGGGAGAAGGCCGACATCGTCGGTCTTTCCGGTCTGATCACTCCCTCTTTGGATGAAATGCGTCAGGTGGCTGCGGAAATGAAGCGCCGCGGAATGCGGTTGCCACTGATGATTGGTGGCGCCACCACCTCACCGGTGCACACCGCCCTGCGCATTGAGCCTGAGTACAGCGCGAATGTGGTCTGGGTCAAAGATGCTTCGCGCGCTGTTGGCGTGGCCCGCGCCCTTTGCCAGGCCGACAGCCGGCAGGAATTACTGCAACAGACCAGCCTGGATTTTGCCACTTTGCGCGAGCGTCGCGCCCAGGGCAGTCGACGCGAGCCCCCGGTGAGCCTGGTGCAAGCCAGGGAGAACAAGTTGGCCATGGACTGGTCTGCTGGCGTACCCAGCAAGCCCAACAATCCCGGTATCACCGTTTTGCCCGATGTTGCGCTGGACGAGTTGGTGGACACGATTGACTGGACCCCCTTCTTTCAAACCTGGGAGCTCGCGGGCCGCTATCCACAGATTCTCCAGGACAAAGTAGTGGGCGAAGTGGCCACCAATCTGTTCAATGATGCTCAGGAAATGCTGCAGCGGATCGTGACTGAAAAGTGGTTGACGGCCGCCGCTGTTATCGGCCTGTTTCCTGCGCAATCCGAAGGCGATGATGTCATTCTGTTCAAACCGGACCGGCCTGACCTTCCCCTGGAAACGCTAAATTTTCTGCGCCAGCAAAAAGCCAAAGCTGAAGGACACTCCAACTCCTGTCTGGCGGATTACATCGCACCCAGGGAAAGCGGTTTGAAGGATCACATCGGCATGTTTGCGGTTACCGCAGGCCTGGGCATTGAAAGCAAACTGGCAGAATTTGAAGCAGCCCATGACGACTACCAGTCCATCCTGCTGAAAGCCCTGGCAGATCGCCTCGCTGAATCATTGGCGGAGAAAGCGCACCAGTGGGTGCGCACCCGATATTGGGGCTATGTTCCGTCTGAAGATTTGAGCAATGAGGAGCTGATCACTGAGAAATACCAGGGCATACGCCCTGCCCCGGGCTATCCGGCCTGCCCTGACCACAGCGAAAAGAAAAAGATCTTCGCTCTGCTGGATGTTACCCATAACATCGGCATGCAGCTGACCGATGGGTATGCGATGTACCCTGCTGCCAGCGTCAGCGGTTATTACTTCGCCCATCCCGAAGCGAAATACTTCGTGCTGGGGCAGATCCAGCAGGATCAATCTGAGGATTATGCGACCCGCAAACAGACGACAGTGAAAGAGCTGCAACGCGTGATACCGGCAAACCTGCCAGACTGAACAAATCACTCAACCTTTGGCGACTCGTCCGCGTTGTTTGATGCAAGTGCCTCAGCATTTTTGGAGTCAACCTGGGCCGCGGCTGGTCCGTTCGCCCGCAATTCGTCTGCTGTGAAATCAGTTTCATCGTATGGTTCGTCGTCGCCACCAACCAGAAGGTCCGGCACATGTGCTGGCGAAAGTTTGCGTACTTCCTCAACCTGCTCGCTGACCAGAATGTGATAGCCACCTGCCAGATAAACCACACCCAACTCGCCGTTATTCAAGCTGGTCAGTTGTTCGGGATTGACATGAACTTTGCGGATGCGGTCTTTGTACAAGAAATAGCGAGCTTCTGCGGCATCGGGCAGGTTAAGTCGTCCGCTATCGATAATCTGCCTGATCTGGCGATTCAAAATTGCCCGTTTGCGATCGTCTTCGAGTTTGCGCTCGCGGGCGCGTTGCTTGGCTGACTTTTCCTCAGCCTCGCGGATACGGTAAGCCTGCTCCAGAGAAATGTTCTCAGCGAGCCTGGGATCGACAAGCTTGCGCTCAGGTCTGGGATTAGGCCTGGCGGGGCGAGCAGGTTGCTTCGGGGTCGGCTTCCGTTCAGTACCCCGCTTTTCTGTAGCTGCTCGCCGATCGGAAGCTGACTTTTCTGTAGCCGCTCGCTGATCGGAAGCTGACTTGCTGGCGGGTGGCTTATGTGGCGCTTTTTTGGCAGCAGTTTTTGCCAGGCCCAGGGCCAACAGTTGATCTTGCAGTGACTTGCTCACGGGTAAATCAAACCTCTTGCAACTCGGACACCATCCATTCGTAGGTAGAACGTATGCCCTTCTCCAATGAAATGGCGGGCCGCCAACCGAGTGACGTTACCAGGCCCACATCCAGCAGTTTACGCGGCGTTCCATCCGGGCGCGAATGGTCAAACCGGATTTCACCCTCGAATCCTGCCACATTCGCAATCATTCGCGCGAGTTCAGCGATGGAAACTTCTTCCCCACTACCGA
>JBGTHE010000337.1:0-2582 GCA_041746335.1 Lysobacterales bacterium
TCGCGCATGCGTGTGGGACCATAGAATTTTTCGGAAAAGTTCTGTGGCTTCCAGGTACGTTCCAATTCGGGATCATCAAACACGATAGGCGCATCATTGATGAGGCTGGCGGTGGTAAATCCGCGCTCCAGCGCAGCAGAGTAGATAAAAGGCTTGAAGCTGGAACCCGGTTGGCGCTTGCTCTGTATCACCCGATTGAATTTACTGCGACTGAAGTCGTAACCGCCTACGAGGGCGCGAATCCAGCCACTGCGAGGGTCTATGGAGATCAGTGCGCCTTCCGCTTCCGGCACCTGGCCCAGAACCCACTTGCCCTCATCATTCATTCGGGTACGTACGATATCCCCAGCGGACAGGACTTCGGTTAATGCCTTGGGTTTGTTGCCAACCCGGTCGCGGCTGATAAATGGCGCCAGCCATTCTTCCAGTTCCAGGGCCACGGTTTGTCCATCCAGCAAATAAACCAGCGCCAGGTTTTCCTCAACTTCAGTGACCAGTCCGGGCAGCCAGCCCGAAATGGGACGATAAGGTTCCAGCACTTCGTTCCATTGTTGCGGAGTCGCTTTGTCGGCCAGATCAATGTGGGCCTCGGCACCACGGTATCCGTGACGCCGATCGTATGCTTCGAGGCCGCGGGACACTGCCTGGTCTGCGGCGCTTTGAAGGCCACTGTCGATGGTGGTGTAGATTTCGAAACCGCCGGTGTAAGCTTGTTGTCCCAGCATTTCCAGCGCTTTTACGCGAACCATCTCAGCCACGTAGGGTGCTGAAATATCAGCGGTCATGCCATGATAAAAAGCCAGGTCTTTCTCAGCCACTGCCTGCTGGTATTCGTGCTGTGAGATGTAGTCCAGCTCCAGCATCCTCTTCAATACATAATCCCGTCTCTCAGTGGCGCGCTCGGGTTGATTGATGGGGTTGATGCGGGACGGTGCCTTCGGCAGAGCAGCGATCATCGCACTTTGAGCCAGCGTCAGATCAGCAACAGACTTGCCATAATAAACTTCTGCCGCGGCTCCTACGCCATAGGCCCGGTAACCGAGAAAGATCTTGTTGAGATAAAGCTCGAGCACTTCCCGCTTGCTTAGCTGTTTCTCTATTTTCAGCGCCAGGAAGATTTCTTTTATCTTGCGGGTAAAGGTTTTTTCAGATGTGAGGAAAAAATTGCGCGCCAGCTGTTGCGTGATGGTGCTGCCGCCTACCGTTTTTTCGCCAGTGGTCAAAAGGGTGAAAGCTGCACGACTGATGCCCTGGTAATCAACCCCCGGATGCTCATAGAAGCGAGCGTCTTCGCCTGCCAGGAAAGCCTGTTCTAGCATATCCGGCGTGTCATCCAGGGTAACCGGAATGCGGCGCATCTCGCCGAACAGACCTATCAATTTGCCGTCCTGGCTGAACACCCTCAGTGGTACCTGCAGTTGCACATCCCGCAGTGTTTCTACCTCAGGCAACTCGGGTTCAAACACCAGATAAGCAATGCCAACGGCAGACACTGCCAGCACTGCCGATAACAACACAAACGCAAAAAACCATCGAAAGACTTTCTTCACTCTAATTTTTCCTGCTATGCTAGTTCGCATGCGAGGGCAAGCCCTTGCTTACTGGGTGGCCCCAACAGGGCTGTGCAGCCCCAGTTAACGATAGTAACAGGCGTGCAGGGAAGCAGCCGAATCATTCCATCACTGACAGCGAAAGCTGCCATCAGTTTCTTCCCTAGCATTTGATTGCACTGTTTCAGGATTCTGCCAGATAGGGCCTGGAACTTTTGACAGATTGTTTTAATTAATTTCATTCCAGGCATTGAGATAGGATTGGAATTCTGTTAAAAACTAGTGCAAGAAGTGTCAGTAAGCTATTGTCAAGCAAAGGATTGAGGGCAATTTGAAACTCTTAGGCACAAAAAATCCGCCCATTATCGGGCTGGACATTGGCGCTTCAAGCATCCGCTTGTTGCAACTTTCCTCGCATGGTTCAAGCTACCGCATAGATCATTTTGCGATTGAGCCTTTGCCGCAGGGCGTGATTGTAGAAAAGTCCGTTCAGGACGTCGAAGCGATCTCCGACGCAATCAAGTCGGCGATACGCAAGTCCGGTTCGAACTCCAAATACTGTGCAGTAGCCGTGTCGGGTTCGGCGGTATTTACCAAGACAATCAGCCTGCCTTCCAATCTTGCCCAGGCCGATATCGAAAGCCAGGTGCAGATTGAGGCCAACCAGTACATTCCTTATCCACTGGATGAAATCAGTCTGGATTTCGAAGTGTTGGGTCCGTCTGCGCGCAATGCAGACATGGTGGATATCCTGCTGGCAGCGAGCAAGAACGAAAACGTGGAAAGCCGGCAGGACGCGCTGGAATCTTTGGGTTTGAAAGCCCAGGTGGTAGATGTTGAGTCATTCGCCATTGCCAATGCTTTCGAACTGATTCGTGAACGCGATGGCATCCGCAGTACCGAAGCGGTGGGATTATTCGATATCGGTTATGACCTCTCCACTCTGATGGTGCTGCGCAACGGCCGCGTGTTGTACACCCGCGACCATCCTTTCGGTGCTCACCAGTTACTCGAAGAGATCATGCGCCGTTA
>JBGTHE010000338.1:0-4927 GCA_041746335.1 Lysobacterales bacterium
CGCCCATCTCGAGGTTCACGCGCGATCGAATAATCTCATCATTCAAGACGGAGTCGTTGTTAACCTCGATGAAATTGACCACGAAAGGAATCTCTTCCTTCTGCTGAATATCGGCCATACCGGCATAGCGGTCATGACCCGCTTTTGACATACCGGCGATGGCCCCGCGTTGCAGCTGCACCGAGTCGTAGCCGTTCTGCACGACAGACAGTGCCTTTCCGAAATCCGCCGAACCCAATCCAGTCAGATCCGGTATGAGCAACACATCTTGGGGGCCCAGAGTTGCCAACTGCTGCTCTACGTTTTTGCGCGTCAGGAAGTTGGTGAGCTGCTCGGTAACCGCTAGCACAGAGGTCAGGTTTTCCTTGACGATCAATGGTGAGGAAATATCCACCGCGATAACCACATCCGCGCAGACTTCACGCGCCACACTGATCGGCAGATTATTCGCCATGCCGCCATCCACCAGAATCCGACCATCGAGTTCAACGGGAGAGAACACGCCAGGTATCGACATACTGGCCCGCAAGGCATCGGGCAATGAGCCTTTCGCCAGTACCACTTGCTGGCCGGAGACCAGATCGGTAGCAACCGCCCGGAAGGGTATGGGCAAATTGTCGAAATCGTCCACATCTTTGGCTGCCAGCATGGCCCGATGCAAAATCTGATCGAGATGCTGGCCTTCAATTGCACCCAGCGGCAATTGGATTTCACCGCGGTTCATGCCAACCCGGTGGGGTATCAGGAAACTCTCATCCAGCTTCTTCTGGCGCATGGTCTGGTATTTGCGGGGGGGCCTGTCGGTGAATGCAGAATCCCAATCCATATCCCTGACCAGCGCCTCTATCTGCTCCGGCGTATAACCTGAGGCATACAAACCACCCACAACAGCACCCATGCTGGTACCGGCAATGCAGTCGATCGGGATTTGCATTTCCTCCAGAGCTTTGAGCACTCCAATGTGGGCTACGCCCCGGGCGCCACCGCCGCTGAGTACCAGGCCGACTTTCGGTCGTGGGTCTGCAGCCTGCTGCGCCATAGCCATTGTGCTGAGCAGCAAGCAGGAAATAGCGCTCAGTCTCAATATCCAGCCGTGCATGGACTACTCCATTCATTCAAGTCTGGCGCGATTATAGCCACTTCACTGCACGGGTTGACCCTGATCATACGAGCTGCTGCGGTACAGGCATGGAAGTCTGCAGCCGAGCCGCTACAATGTTGGATATACCTTTTTAAAACTGCAGAGCCATGAGCCACATTCACGCACACATACACCCGGTAAATGAGGAGTTTGCTACAAATGCCTTGATCAAGGCCGCAGACTATCAGCGCCTTTATCAGCAATCGCTGCAGGACAACGATGCCTTCTGGGCGCAGCAGGCGAAGCGACTTCACTGGCAACATTTCCCACAGAAAATCAGCGATGTTTCCTTTGCCAAAGCAGATTTGCATATCCGCTGGTTTGAAGACGGTGTGCTCAATGCCTGTTACAACTGCCTGGACCGGCACCTGGACACGCGCGGTGATCAGACCGCCATCATCTGGGAAGGAGACGACCCGGGCCGAGATCTGAAAATTACCTATCGCCAGCTGCACCAAAAGGTTTGTCGGATGGCCAATATCCTGCTGCAGCTCGGGGTCGCGCGTGGCGATCGGGTCACCATCTACATGCCCATGATTCCCGAAGCAGCCATGGCCATGCTGGCCTGTGCCCGTATCGGGGCGGTGCACTCGGTGGTATTTGGTGGATTTTCTCCAGAAGCGCTGGCAGGACGCATCCTGGATTGCCAGTCTCAATTCATCATTACAGCAGATGAAGGCCTGCGTGGCGGGAAGAAAGTGCCGCTCAAAGCGAATGTAGATGAGGCCTGCACCCGGCCCGGGGTCGCAACAAGTATCCAGGCCGTGTTGGTGGTCCGCAATACGGGCGGCGAGATCGGTTGGCAACCGGAACGTGACCACTGGCTGCATGAACTGGAGCCGGGTGTCAGCGATGACTGTCCGGTGGAAGACATGAACGCCGAAGACCCGCTGTTCATCCTCTATACCTCGGGCAGCACCGGCAAGCCCAAGGGCGTTTTGCATACCACTGGCGGCTATCTGCTGTACGCGGCATACACCCATGAAATCGTGTTCGACTATCACCATGGTGATGTTTACTGGTGTACTGCCGATGTGGGCTGGGTAACGGGTCACACCTACATCGTCTATGGACCATTGGCCAACGGGGCAACAACGCTGATGTTCGAGGGCGTGCCCACTTACCCAACGGCCAGCCGTTTCTGGGAAGTAGTCGACAAACATCAGGTCAACATTTGCTATACCGCCCCCACGGCCATTCGCGCTTTGATGCGGGAAGGTGATGAACCGGTTCTGCGCACTTCGCGGGAGTCTTTGCGGCTGCTCGGTTCAGTGGGGGAGCCCATCAACCCGGAAGCCTGGGAATGGTATTACCAGGTGGTGGGTGAAAGCCGCTGTCCGATTGTGGACACCTGGTGGCAGACCGAAACCGGCGGCATCCTGATCAGTCCGCTGCCCGGTGCTACGGATCTCAAACCCGGTTCGGCCACCTTGCCCTTGCCCGGAATACAGCCTGCCCTCGTCAATGAAAAAGGGAAGGTTCTGCAAGGTGCAGTTGATGGTTTGCTGGTTCTCACCGCCAGCTGGCCGGGCCAGGCGCGCACCCTCTATGGGGATCATCAGCGCTTTATCGATACCTATTTTTCCACTATTCCCGGTTGTTACTTTACTGGCGACGGTGCACGCCGCGATGAAGACGGCTACTACTGGATTACCGGGCGGGTGGATGATGTGCTGAATGTTTCTGGCCACCGGTTGGGTACTGCTGAAGTAGAGAGTGCCCTGGTGGCCCATCCCGCCGTCGCAGAAGCCGCAGTGGTGGGTTACCCGCATGACATCAAGGGCGAAGGCATATACGCTTACGTCACCCCTGTGCTGGGCCAACAACCCAACGACGAGCTTCTGGCAGAACTGAAGCTCTGGGTGCGCAGGGAAATCGGCGCCATTGCCACTCCCGACGTACTGCAATGGGCGCCCATGTTACCGAAAACACGTTCCGGAAAGATCATGCGGCGCATACTACGCAAGATTGCCGCCAACGATTATGAAAATCTGGGCGACATTTCAACACTGGCCGACCCGGACGTAGTCCGGCAACTCATCGACAATCGACAGAACCGCCAATAATCGCTGGCTGTTTAACAGGGACAGACTCATGGGAATATTCGACAATCTGAAAAATAAACTGGGCGGCAAGAAGGATGCCTCGATAGCCGGTCCAACCAAGGCACCCAGCCAGGTACTGAAAGAAAATGGCATAGATCCGAGCGGCCTGAAGTTCGCTTTTGGTTCTGATGGCACGATCACAGTGAGCGGCCAGGTGCAACATGAGAGCGACAAGGCTCGTATCAAGCAAGTTCTGGCGGGCATACCGGGCATCAAACAGGTCAAGCAGGAACTAACCGCGGCATCGGCCGCAGTCAAACCCCCTGCAGCGCCAGCTGAGTCTCCCTTACCTGGACCTGCCGCAAGTCAATCGAGGGAATCCTCACCCCCGGAAACAAAAGACGCAGCAAATTCGGCCACGAGCTACACCGTGCAATCGGGCGACACTTTGTGGAAAATTTCCAAGGAGTTTTATGGCGAGGGTTCGCAGTATATGAAAATATTTGAAGCCAACCAGGACATTCTCAAAAATCCCGACCATATCCTGCCGGGACAGAAACTGGTGATACCGCAAGAATAGGCCGACGGAACTCTGAACCGACCAAGGCGCACATCAATCAGACCTTAATAGTGGCCTGTGAATATCAACCCAGGCCACCGTGCTCCAGCGGCCTGGCGCGGTGCATGAGTATCCACTCCGCACCTTCGTCCAAGGCGGCTTCACCCAGAGCCTTGAGCACTCGCCGCTGAAAAGCCAAATCCTGCGACTGATTCAGCAAATCCCTGGCGTTGGAAAAAACCCGTGCCATGAATCGATACTGTTTGATCAGTTCTTTCTCAGCCCGTTTGTGCGAAATGGTGTCGCGTACACCGGCCAGCAAAGGTAAGATTCCGATCAGTACCATCAATAATTGCTGCTGACTTTCTGAAATTCGCTGGTTCAGCAGACCCAGCACCACAGCAATGCTGATGCCAGTCCAAAGGCAGATGCTGCCCAGCATCTCAGTACGGTGGAAATTACGGCTGTTCTGTGCCGCTTTGCGCGTGTAGTAGCTGAGCTGTCCGTCTTTTCCGACAGCATCACCCACCCAGCGCTGAATCACCCAGGGTACCCAGGCGGGATCAGCCTCCAGATTACGTGAACGATGCAAGCTGGCAGCGCGCATGACGTGCCTTATCCAACCCAGCTCCACATCCTGTTTCTGCAGAAAGTTCTCGTAAGCAAAAGCCACCGAGCGGGACTCAACCACTCCGGACAAATGCCAGTAGAACTGTACACGCAAGGCCTCGGCCAATGCACGGTAATCCAAATACTTGCGGTGCCATTCACGACGATTGGCGGTGATATGCAAGGCCACACCCGCTGCGAACAAGCCCAGGAACAACCAGAGCAGCCAATGCGGCTCCGAGTATTCAGAATAGAGGATGAACACCAACCCCATCAGAGTGGCCAGACCGTAGATGCCATACAGGTTGCGATTTACCTGGGCCTGGTAGTGAATGGCCAGATGATCGGCCACATCAAACAGGTACTCCACAAATTTCACGCTGGCTGAAGGCGGGCGTCCCGGCAAACCCTCATCCAGCATGGTGCCGGGAACAGGGTGACTGCCCAGATAGCGGCGGCGGTCGCGTTCAAACTGCTGCAGGCTGTCCAGCATGATGGCGTAGCTGGCAGGGAGGTTGGGCCATGCGGTTTTGCCGGACTCCGAAGTAATCCAGCTGCAGCTTAAGGGCAGTA
>JBGTHE010000339.1:0-4235 GCA_041746335.1 Lysobacterales bacterium
TTTATCCACTCAAACTTTCCAGTAACAAATCATGAAAATACAAACCAAGTCGATCCTCGCTGTTCTCGCCTCAGCCATACTGATCGCAAATGCCACAACCGCATCAGGTGCCACGGTCATCTACCGTGAGACATTCGGAAACAGCTCAGGCTCGGATCGCCAAGCATCGGCAGTCGGCTGGAACATTCTTTTAGGAGCGGACGCGGAACCCCAGACAGGCAACTTGAATTCTCGTCTGGGAGGAACGCCTGATAATCTGGCTGATGTCAATGCCGGCACCAACAGCGATCCAAGTTTATCTCTTGGATACCTGATAACACCAAATACTAGTACAGATATCTGGGCGTTTTATACCACTGAATACACCGTGGATCGTTCCGTGCCCGACGATGTGGAGTCGATTTCCGTTTATCTCGGAAATGCCAACATTAACCGGGAGAACCGCATCATTATCCAAATCGGCAGCGATTGGTATGCCAGTTCCACGGTGTGGAACGACAGTTCCAACAGCGCCACTGCAATGACCAAATACAGCCTTCCGTTTACCACGGCGAAGGAAGGCTGGCTGAACCTGACGCTCACGCCTGAAACCACAAACGGGCTCGTTTTGGGAGCTGCACTTACAGATGACCTCCCGAGCGGCAACATTACAGGCTTCGGATTGCTGGCTGCTCGCAGCAGCGGCAACAGTGACCGCATTCGTCTCGATACTTACGAGATCACCCAGATTCCCGAGCCAGGTAGCGTGCTCCTGATCTCGCTGGGCGGGCTTGGATTGCTGCTCCGCCGCCGTCGCCGTTCTTAAATACCAAGTCATCTTCAAACTGCGCGATTCCGGCAAAGGACGTGCGCCTTCTGCTTTGAAGGGCATTCATTTCGATGATGCTCATGTATGGAAGTCTCATTCTTCATCATCCCAATGAAACTCAACGCCTTAATCCCGATACTCTTCGCCTTTCTGCCAACCAACCTGATCGCGGCATCGGAATCGCCGCTCAAGGTCTTCATTTGCGCCGGACAAAGCAACATGGTGGGAAAACGTTCGACCCCCGCCGATTTGACGGATGCAAGTCTTCGAGAGCCTCAGAGGAACCTGATTTTCCGGAACGGTGAGTGGCAGCAAATCGAGCCCGGTCGTTCGCAAAGTCCCGATGGCTTCGGCTTCGGACCTGAAATCTCGTTCACCGCGCAAATGAGCGAAGCGTTAAATGAACCCATCGGTATCATCAAATACAGCAAAGCCAGCACGAGCCTCGGCGGGCACTGGAATCCCGCCAGAAAGAACGAAAAGGCGCTTTATCCTCAGTTGAAGGAACTGGTGGTCGCGGCGCAGAAGTCCCGCAAGATCGAAATCGTCGGCGTGATCTGGATGCAGGGCGAATCCGATGCTCTGGACGACAAAAGCGCTGCGTCTTACGGAGAAAATTTGGACAAGCTGATTGTAGCATTCAGGAGCGACTTTGAAACCCCAAACATGTTGTTCGTGGCGGGTCGCATCAATCCAAAGCAGCAGACCGGACCATTCAATGAAAAAGTGACTGCTGTCCGAGCGCACATCGAAAAATGCACCGCGTCAGGATACGCATGGGTGGATTGCGATGACTTGCCCAAGGTAAAAGACGATGTCCATTACACCACCGCGGGGCTGGAGACGCTTGGTCTACGCATGGCTGAGGCCATGTCACGTTTGATGAAACAACCAGTCGCTGCCCCGGAATGAATCGCCTGCCTAAGCTTCATGGCAAACCCTCTCACGGATGAACCGCAGAATTGCCCGCGCTTCCGGACTCGTATGTCACAAGCGACGGTGGGATCGGTCGATTGTTCAGGGACGCCGATTAGCCCCTTCTCACGAATTCGCTTCACGCCCGCCACCCTTTCGGCTCGCGGTGGTTCCACCGGCTCGCCAGGCGCCTTCAATCAGGATTGTTCTGGGGATGAGCGGGATGCCGGTTTGCTGATGATAAAGCCGCTCCACGATCAACTCCACCGCAGCCTGCCCCACCTGTCGATGTCTGCGCCGCATGCCCGAAATGGGCCCTGTCGAAGCGTTCCAGTCGGGAGAAGCAAAACCGATGTCCTCCGGCACGCGCACCCCTGAGGCGCGAAGCTGTTCAAGCGCCCCGTTATGGCGGCAGATCAGGCAATCCAGGCTCATCTTTCGGGTCCAGGCAAGCAACCCCCGCAACCCCCTTTTCCCCGCCTCCGGTCCGGCCACCGGCTCCTTCAACGGCCTTAACCCCAAAAGCAAATTCCTAGCATTCCTAGCATTGATCAATGTTTCTTCAGGTTCTTGTTGAGTTGAGGATTGCTTAACACTTCGCCGTTGGCGTTGACAGCTTTATCAGCGACTGCGAACAGTTTGTCCGGCTCGCCCTCGTTGTTCCGTCCAATTGCCACATTCTTCCAAAAGTCGCCGACAGTCGGGTTTCCCACCTGGATGCCGCCCAGAGCGACTTCCTCGAAGAAGAGGCCGTTGAACTCCAGCTTGCCCAGGAGGCGCATGCCGACCTTGCGCGGACCGGAAGCCGACGCGCTGTCCGGAGTTTTCGCCACGCCGAGGCCCAAGTCATCGAGTTCATCCTCCTCGGCCCCGCTGGCTGCAGCGTCATCGTTCCCCTGGGCCGGAATACCAGCCGAGCCTTGCCAGATCGGCGCTTGTAGTTATACTCCTCGGCATCAAGTTTTCGGAATGCTGATGAGTTGAACGTTTTCTGTGAACAGGCTTGCTAGCATAGCTTTTCAATCTCCTGTTTTGAGTGAATCCAGAAAGTCGTCGATGGCGGCACGGAATACGGTGAATTCCGGAAAATATTGATTGCGAAGGCACTTGGATTTCACCAGTTTCCACAAGCGTTCGATCAAGTTTAGGTTTGGCGAATAGGGGGGCAGAAATAGCAATTCCACTCCAAGCTCTTGCGCCAGGGTTTGCACGCCTGCGTTGCGTTGATAGCGCGCGTCATCCATCACCAGGGTGACTGGTTCTCCAGGATATTGTTCGTGGATCTTCGAGATTAGTTCACTCACGGTCTGCGCGTTGACCGAGCCTGTCGTGCGAACTGTAACCAAATCATGATCCTGGGTTTCGATAGCCCCAAGAACGCTATAACGCTGCCGCCCACTTCCACTTCGCACGAAGATTCGCGTAAGGCACCAAATCATCCCCAGAAAGGAACCAAGCCCGAAGTGGGCGGCAGCAACGAAAAAAACCCGTCGTTGTCCTATTTAAGCTTCTTCGAGGCGGGGCAATAGTTGGTCATTCAGAAACTCAAACTGCATCTGTCCATCAGCTTTTCCGGCACTGCGGCGGTTTTCCGGTATTGCAGCCCGAGACGTTTTATGATGCGGCGCGCCTGATCGTCGGAAAGCTTGATGCCGGTAAGTTTCTCGATGCGCACGGCCCCCTCCTTGGTGGTCGCCACCGGGTCATTGTCGAGGGACTCCCGGATCGTATCCAAGTAAGATTCCACGCTGCTGGAAGGTTGGTAATACCTATTCTCCAGCAATGCATCGATCCCGCCTTCTCGGTAGAGCTTCAAATAGTTTGTCACCGCGTCGTCGGATATGTTCAAGGTGCCGGCAATGGATGAGTGCGGAAGATTCAAATAGTGCATGCGGACAGCCATCAGTTTCCGCTTGCAGCGCTCCTCTACCGAAGAGTCATCAAGCGCCTCTGCTATTGTTTCCCTGTCTCGGACGCACAGTCGAAGCTGTATCATGCGCTGACTATAGAATGTCAGACAAAATTGGCGATGAAAAACTGCGCTTGCACTCGATATATTTCGTTCGTGTGACTGCTAGCCAAACAATCAAACGTCCAGCTCCGAATAGCCCCCGAATTTCCGACAGGACAAGTGAATCAAATCCGCCTGGCATTATCCGAAAACTTGATGCAGAGGAGTATAGTGAGCCCGTAAAAGTTCATTTTGCTTTGTCTGAGCTGATGAGATGGGAGAAAAATCAGCCTTCACTGTGCGGAATCCAAAGCGAAATCGAAAGTATTTTATTTAAAGCTTAAACTAGAGGTCAATCATAAACGAGATGCAGCATCCTTCCTATGGTGCCCTTTCTGCTTGCGGTTTGCACCGTGCCATGTTTTGCTTCTCACGGCTAAATCAACTATCCCAATTATTCAAATCGACTACTAATGCGCACGTTTTTATTCGGCATCTTCATACTCTGGCTGGCGCTTGCTGCCGGATCAACCGCGACGGCCCAAGCCGATGCAATCGCCA
>JBGTHE010000340.1:0-8140 GCA_041746335.1 Lysobacterales bacterium
GAAACTCAATCCCCGTGACGCGGCCTGCTGCACCGCTTGCAACACATGCGGGTGGTTGTGGCCTGCAATCATCGGCCCCCAGGAACCCACGTAGTCGATGTAACTGCGCCCGGTTGTGTCATACAGGCAGGCGCCTTCGGAGCGACTGAAGAAAATCGGATCACCGCCCACACCATTAAAAGCCCGCACCGGCGAGTTCACACCACCGGGAATGTGCTTGCGGGCCCTGTTCAACAAGTCCTGGTTTCGGCTGGTGGTCTGGCCCGTAGGCTGGCCTGTAGTCTGGCCTGTAGGCTGGCCTGTAGTTTGGCTCGTGGCCTGGCGGGTGTTATGGCTCATGGTAGGCAACAAAGTCCTTTGGCTGCATATACTGGGTCAGCAGCACACACAGGCTGCGCGAATTTGTTGCGGGCATTCTACTACTCCTTGGGTTTCATGCAGCCTGCAAGCATGGCAAACTACGCCGCTTTGCAAATGCACCCACAGGTAAAACGCGTGAACGAACAGAGTTACAGAAACTGGATGTGTATCATTTGTGGCTGGATCTATGAGGAAGCCTATGGCTCGCCCCAAGACGGCCTGCCGCCGGGAACCCGCTGGAGCGATGTGCCCGAAGACTGGGTTTGTCCGGACTGCGGTGCATCCAAAGACGACTTTGAAATGATCGAGATTTGATGGGGAGACGTATGACGCAAAGCACTGGTATCCGAAGATCGCGTCGCAACAAGCTCATCGGCGGCGTATGCGGCGGCATGGCTGAACATTTTGGTTGGTCCGTCACCGCTACCCGCGTGGTTTATGTGCTGGCCTCGCTGGTGTCGGCCGCATTTCCCGGCATTATTGTCTACCTGGTGCTTTGGCTGGTACTGCCGCTGGAGGGTTGAAACCCATCGAATGTCGGCAGCTCCGCTAACTCCTAAATGCCGTAAAGAATGCCGCTTTCCAGTCGGCCATCGTCGAATAGTTCCAGCCACCGACAGGCGGGGCCGCGCGGATCGAGGCTGAATCGGTCAGTGCCCGGCAGGCTGTTGGCTGCGGCCGAGGGAGCCGACATGAATTGGGCCTGACCAACGAGTTTCTCAAAAGCCTGATGCACATGCCCCCAGGCCACCGCTTTGATTTGAGGATGTAGGGCCACGCACTGCAATAGCTCCTCCGGCTGGCGCAGCCTGTGCTTATCTATCCACGGCGAGCCCACCGGAATCGGCTGATGGTGCAAGGCCAGTAAGTACGGACCTCTTTCCTCGGCTTGCAGCCACTCGGCCAGCTGCTGTAAATCGGCAGTATCGATACTGCCGTAGATGCGGCGCGGGCGGGCCGAGTTGAACAGCACCAGCTGCCATGCGCCCGCTTTTTGCCGGTAAGGTCCATCATAAGGCCCGTTTGGAAAGTACTGCATCATTAATTCTGGGGCATCATGATTGCCCGGCAGCGCACAGATCGGAATGTTCAGGATTTGGAGTTGCTGGACGAGACGGCGATAGGATGACTCGCTGGCATCTTCACTCAGATCACCCGTCAGGATGACGGCATCGGCCTGCCAGGCAGCCACGGCTTTCACCACCGCCCCCAGCCCCGGATCTGACTTCAAGCCCCGATAAGGAGTATCCGGGTTGGCAGGCAGGTGACAATCACTGATTTGCGCCAATCGAAAACCGCGAGCCTCCCCGCGTTGGGCCCGGTGAGTGCCCTGCAATTGGATCCCGACGTGCTCAACTGTTTTCAATGGCGCAGATCCTCAACCCGGCAGAAACACCGCAGCGGTCGCTGCGTTGTCTATCGCCCATTTTTTTCGGCCACTCATTGCTCTCCTTTGATGACAACGAATCAGCGTTGCCATAAGTTTGCCTGAATTGAAACCACACAAGCCGTCATCGTTTCTGCATACTCTGCAGGCAATGTGGCCAGGCCTGAAAAACAAACTGATGAACTTGCCATGAAAATCTTCATTCCACTCAGCGATGAGCAGCTCGAACAACTGATGAGCCACGAAAAGCCGGTGCCCTATCAGCCCGGTTGCCTCAGCCTGTCGCAACTCTCACCCAAGGTTACCCAACCCGAACTCACTCCAGATCCAGCTCCAGTTGATCGCCCGGTTTTACGCCGAGTTGCGCTGACTTCCCAGCGTTGAGTTCCAGCACATAGCGTGCTGCTCCGGCGCTAGGGTAGCCGGGACAAGACTCACTGCGGCAAGGTGGTGTGTTCTCTGAAACACTGACCAGCTTCAGATCATTGTCGAAGTAAAAAATATCCAGTGCGATGCGGGTATTTTTCATCCAGAAGCTGCGGAAATTCTCGCTGGGGAAAATGAACAGCATGCCGTGATCATCGTCCATCTGGTCACGGTACATCAGCCCCAACTGTTGCTTCTCTGGGGTGGTGGCCAGCTCCACACTGAACCACTCACCTCCCAGGCGCACCCTGGGCTCGCTGGACATGCAGGAGGAAGCAGTGAAAAGCAGTAGCGCGAGCAGCGGTAGGAAATGTTTTTTCATGGACAAAGGCTAACATGCGCAAGGGCAATGAAGCGCATGCTATTGGCCTGAAACAGCTAAATCAATAGCACCCGGGCGGCGACGCAGCACGGAAGGCACTTTGGCCTGTGCGGTAACAGCCACTGGCTCCTTCCCAGCTTCGATGCACGGCTTTGCACTTGCAAAATCTGTTGTGCAAAAAAGCTTTCGCTCTTCTATGCTACTGCTATCCGTTTGACAGGAGTTTCGCCATGAAGACCTTTGTGATTTTACGCCGTGGTGCCTGGGAAGATGCCCCTGAGTTGGAGGACGCAGCCGCAGAATCCATACGCGTGGCTGATGAAGAAATGCCGGATCAGATCAAGTGGATCCGCTCCTATGTGATCGAAGAGGAAGACGGTACCCTCGGTACGGTGTGCATTTACCAGGCCGAAGATGAAGACGCCATCATGGAGCACGCTCAACGTGCGGAATTACCAGCGGACGAAATACTGCCGGTGGTCAATACGGTAATCGTACGCGACGATCCCTGAAGTCCGATCGCCCTTAGCTTCAATTCTGAGATTCGCGCCGTGTTTTCAGGCCGGATTGCTCTTAGTTCTACAATCCGCCTGCCACCTGAACGCGGCGCGCGCTGTCATGTTCGACGTCCAGCGCCACCATCACTTTGGAAAAGTTCTGCGGACGGATTTCACCCATCAGATTGATCACCACCACCTCTGATTCGGCCTCCATGGCCAACAAAGTCAGACCCAATATCCGTTCGTTTTGTATCTTGACCAACAAATGCGTTTCTTCACCCTGTTCACGGATCAGCATGACCGGTTCCCAGCCTGCCCGCCGCAGCCTGCTCTGCATCCCTGCCACCCGCAACGCAACCTGTTCTGAATCCCGCTCGATCTCGTAAACGCGAATTCGCACACCGTCGAGATCACGCAACAGATCGCGCGTTTGCGGGTCGTCCTCAATATGGGCTGCGGCAAAGTGCAGCAGAGTGGGGCCGATTGACAGATTCACACTGTTATCGGTATCAAAAATACCCGGTGAATCCAGTTCGGCAAAGCCTTCACTAGTCCTCGGCGCAGTGATGCCGCAGGCGCTGAGATGGAGCATTAAACCACCCACCAGCACCACATGTGTAAACCTGCGATTCATGGCAGATCCAAATCGGCTTCGAGATCGATATCGAAGTTTTCCATCACCTGGCTGAGCTGTGCCGGATCCATCTGGCCAATGATATTGATGAACACCGCTTCGGTCTCATCCACTGCCATCACAGTGAGACCTTCCATGAGATCGCCACTGAACTTGATGAAGATTTGCACCTGCTCCCCGTCATCATTGACCTGCACGATGGGCTCCCAGCTGCCGGTTTGCAGCATGCCTTTGATCTGGCTGACTTTTTGCAGCGCCGCGTCCGGGTTGCCGTCGATAGAGTAAACGTTGATCCGCACACCCTTCAGCTTGTCCATCAAGGCCGCGGCTTCGGGGTCGTCTTTCGTCATACCACCGACAAACTTCAGTATCGATCCACCCAGGTTGATCATCACCTTGGGCTCTCCGTAAACACCCTGTAACTCACCAAAATCGACATAGCCCGGCAAGCCTTTCAGAGCGTCCTCCTGTGCGGTTGCCGGCACAGCCAGCACCAGCCCAAAAACCAGGGCCAGACTTGTTTTCATCCACTTGTTCATGCGTTTCGCTCCTTGTTGAATTCCATCTGATCCTGAATTGTTTGCATCATGTTGTCGTTGATTGTTTGCTGCATCTCATTGTTCACCGTAGTGCCGATTTCCTGGCCCGTCTTACGGCCCACTTTCTCGAGATAACTGAACGCAATGGCCAATTCCTGCTGCGCCTGGCTGATCTGGGCGGCGGTCGGCTCCGTTACTGCCGGCTCGGCAGGCCCGCGTAGGCTCAAAGCGAACATAAGCACCGGAACGGCGGCGAGTGCGGTGACCCAGGCCGGCCGGAACCGGGTATTCTCAAGCCAGGCAGGGCGAGTCTTTTTACGATGTTCCGCCGGTATGCGCGCCAATTTGCGCCGCAAGCTGTCCGGAGCTGCCTGCAGCGGTATGGCGTCCAGGGCGCGCTGCAGCTCATAGGCCTCGATGATGGCTCGGGCCAGGGCTGGGTCTTGAGCGGCTGCAACCTTGAGTTGCTGTTTCTGCTCGTCGTCCAGCTCACCTTCCAACAAGGCATTAAGCTGTTCTTCCCAGCTAGCCAATGTGGCTTGATCCGCAATGCACTGATCGGGGCTGTATTCGGGTTTGTCGTTGGGCTTGTCAATCATGGTCTGACCTCCGCGAGATCTTCCCGCAGTTGTTTGCGTGCCCGGTGCAGGTACACCTTGACCTGCGCCAGGCTCAGTTCCAGGGCTTCGGCTACTTCTTCGTAGCTGTTCTCTTGTACATCGCGCAGCACCACCAGTGAGCGGTAAGGCTCACCCAGCCGATCTATGGCTTGCTGCAGCCAGCGGCCCAACTCCTGGTGTTCAACACCGTATTGTGGTTCCTGGGTCGTGGCTGCCGCATGCCACTCGCCCAGTTCTTCACTGGGTTTACGGCGACGCAAGCGATCCAGGCAGCCATTCCGGGTGACTTTCATCAGCCAGGCTTTAATCTTGTCCCGATCGATCGAATCCTGGTGATTCCAGAGTTTTACGAACGCTTCCTGGCACACGTCTTCCGCCTCAGCCGCATCCTTCAGGAGATAGCGGGCAAGGGACCACGCTTGATCCTGGTACTCGCTTACCCACTGACGAAAGACTTTGCTCATTTGCCTAGGTTAAACGCAGCCGGGGGGTTTTAGTTACAGCCCACGCAATATGGCTGAATTCGAAAAAGAAGAATTTTCAGGAGTTTCGTCTACTTGACTGCACGCGGGCATTCACGCCAAACCCGCACGCTTGTTCGAGCCCGTCCGTTAAACCGGGCCAGAACGGCCGCGGGCCACAGAGGCATATTTACTTGGCAGTTCTCACAGCATGGTCCACGCGCCGACGAACGGTTTAGAAAGCGTCACCGCCAGGAAGATCGCCGCGAAGCGCAGAAACACAAGCAGGCAGTGAGTTCGTCGTCAGTGAGCCGTATGCAGCCGGGTAGAACCGAGGAACTCCCGCATGCGGTCCAACAGCTGCATGGCCAGGCTGTCGAATTCCTGGGGCGCCACCGCCTCATCGGTTCGCTGCAGGGCCTGGCGCGTCAGAAGCTGGCGTTCGGCGAGGATTCGTGAAAGGTGCTCGGCCAACTCCGGCCGCTGCTCCATGACCTGTTGCAAGGCATGCTTGCGGATTTCGTAGACCACCGACTCGGTAACGCAGATCACCGTCGCCGAGCGCCGCGCTCCGGTCAGCAGCGACATCTCACCGAAAAACTGGCCTGGCTCGAGCAGCGCGACCTGCTGCATGTGGCCGTCACGCTCGACATTCACCGCCAGCAGTCCCTCGATCAGAACGAACAGGGATTCACCCTCCTCTCCGCTGTGCACCAGCGTCTGCCCCGCTGGGGCGATATGTCGGTGCAGCGACTGCGCGAGGTGCCGGATTTCGTCTTTTTGCAGGGGTTCGAACAGGTTGATTTTTGCCAGCAGCTTTATCTCGTCCTTGACGCTGCGCCCGTCAATCTGCCGCGCGGGCATTTCCGCGTGGTAGACATCCGTTTTAGGGTAAGCCAGCGAAATTCCCGCCGTACGCAGATGATGCAGGGCGCTGCTCAGCACCAGGTCCTTCCAGGTTGTGGGCGATTGCGGATCCCAGGGCAGAATCCAGTACCTCAGCAGGTACTCGACACCGCGGCTTGAAGCCTTCTCGACCAGCACCACGGGTGGGTGTGAGGAATCGAAACCCGGCTCTGTTGCCAGCGCTTTCAATGAAGCCAGCAGCACACGCTTGACGCGATCACCCGGCACGGAATAGTCCACGGTCACTGACGCCTCGAAACGGGTGGGCTCGATGGGTTGTGTGATGTTCACGACGCGCTCACGACCCAGCATGCCGTTAGGCACGATAACCGTTGTCTGCTCCTCCGTCACCAGGCTGGTGCAGCGCCAGCCCATTTCCCGAATGCGGGCGATCGTGACGTTTCCGCTCCCTTCATCAATCCGCACCCAGTCGCCGATGGCGAGCGTGCGATCAATATTGATCGCGAGCCCAGTGAAGACGTCGGTGAACAGGTCGCGCAGGGCGAATCCAAGCACAATGCCACCGGCACCCAGAGCCGCCAGAAAGCCAGTCACGCTGCGCTGGTACACCAGGCCAACGATGCAGGTCAGCGCGATGAGGTAGACGATAACGGCTGAAATCTCTTTCAGCACGCCGGGCACGGGTCCGCCGATGGCGCGGGCGACCAGACGATCCCAGAGAACTCTGCGGATCAATTGGTTGAGCAAGGCGGCGCCGGCAAGCCAGGAAAGGGTCTGGGCGGCGCGGCGCCAAATGATCCGGGCGCCGACGTCACCATCGAGGCTAATGAGCGCCAGAATGTCGCTCTCGTTGGCGGCGGCGGCAAGACACATCAGTAGCAGGGAAATCGGAATCCAGCGTGCCACGGGAGATGTGCGCCTGCTCACTATTGAGTGCTTCCTGTCAGGTTCTGAATTTAAGAGGCAAAAGAAACGCGCCGTTCGGCCGGCCAGCCGCCTACCCTAGCCACGGCGGGTTACATTTCCGTGACAGCGTGAGGGGCAAGCCGGCAGCTTGCAGGCCGCTGCATAACAGTGCTCCCGGCGGGCAGCCTGTCAGATTCGATCGTTACCTGACTTCCACACCTGCAGGCAATTCGGGGTTGGCGAGGAAATCTTCGCGCATGAGCCGCACGCGGTTTTCCATTTCGGCATACAGGCTCGCAAACCGCGGATCAGCAAGCACGTCCGCGTACTTCTTGTCGAAATCACCAAATTTCAGCGCCCACCAGTTCGGCAGTGAGCCCGCTTTAACAGCGGCTTCCAGTTCGGCGATGGCCGCATCGGTTTCGCCCAGGAAAGCATGCAGCTTGAAGCGCATGAAGCCAATGCCGTCCTCTCCCAAGATGGGCATGGTCGCAGTGCGGGCGAGAAATTCCCGAAGGATTTTCTCGCAGGTCTTCTCATCACCAGTGAGACGATGCAGCACGGCTATCATCACCGGGGTGGGCAGGAGGCCGGCAGCAAAATTTTCGTAGTACCAGGCTTCCGGGTCCGGCAGCGATTTGCGGTAGCGCCTGAGCGCGACTTCGGGCTGGCCACGCTGGATGTCAGCCAACCCTTGAATCACCAGCATGGTCGACCATATCCCTTGCCCCTTAGTCAGGAGCGGCCAATTGGGTAAAGTCTCCAAAAAATGCTGGCTGAACTCATTGGCGAATTGTTCGGCCTGCCCGAGGTCACCCTGCGCCGCTGCGAGCCGGACACCGGCAAGCAAACCCACCCGCATCGGTGAGTCGGGACCCCCTTGGTCGGGCATGACAGACAATTCATCCACCAGGGCGCTGGCTTCGTCCCAGGCCTGGAGTTCGAGCAAAGGGTGAAAGTACGCAGGATAAACGTTCCAGTCCGATCCGTAGGTCTGCAGGATGGCCCGCCCCCATCGCGCCGCCTGATTGAGCTCGCCCGTTTGGAAGAGATACATGTTGGCGATGTGACTGTAGGCCATCAGAGAGGGCTTGTTACCGGCACTTGCAGCCTCGAGA
>JBGTHE010000341.1:0-1677 GCA_041746335.1 Lysobacterales bacterium
GCGGAGTGTTCACGCTGGGGCTGGACCCGCCGGTTGGCATATTGATATTGTTGTTCCGGTCAAAACCAAAAGTCAGAATCTGGCCTGCGCTGTTGATACTCCGCCAAATTTTCGCCCAGGGCTCAACCCCGTTTATGACTGCGCATCCTGTGGCTGGCAGGGCCTGATACATCTCACCCTTTGCTCTGGCTACGCCTTCAACGCTGCCAAAACCGGCGAGGTGCGCCGGCCCAATGTTGCTGATCAAACCTACTTCCGGCCGGGCAATGCGCGCCAGATAGGCGATATCGCCGGATTTGCTGGCACCCATTTCGAGGACAGCGTACTGATGTCTGGCTTCCAGGCGGAACAGAGTCAGCGGAACACCCAGTTCGTTGTTGTAGTTGCCCTCAGTGGCCAGCACTTCAGCCTTCTGTCGCAGGATGCTGGCCAGCATTTCCTTGATGGTGGTTTTGCCATTGCTGCCGGTAATGCCGATGACCTGGGGCTGCAGACCTTGCCGCCAATGCTCTGCAATCTGACCCAGCGCCAACAGCACATCCCCAACCAGCAATTGGGGAACTGGCACTTCAACCGGCCTTTGTACCAGCACGGCCACTGCACCCATGTCGGCTGCAGCTTTGACAAAATCATGTCCGTCAACCGTATGCCCTGGCAGCGCCGCAAACAAACTGCCATAGCGGACCTTGCGGCTGTCCGTCACGATGCTTTCTATGACGGCATGGCTGTCTGCTAGAGGCAAACCGAGAAAAGTGCAAATTTCTGGAAGGCGCAAATGCATCATGCCGCAGCCTCCAGAACAGCCTGGACTGCTGCAACATCGCTGAAAGGCAACCGAGTGCCCTGCAATTCCTGGTAGGTTTCATGGCCTTTACCTGCCACCAGCACGATATCGCCTTTATGGCTGCCCTCAATGGCGAAGCGGATGGCTGTGGCCCGATCGGGCATGACCACGGCGTTTTCCGGCGACTGCATACCGCTGAGCATTTCAGCAAATATGGATTCTGGATTCTCATTGCGCGGGTTGTCATTGGTCAGAATTACCCGATCAGCAAGGCTTTCTGCCACGGCAGCCATCATCGCGCGCTTGCCTTTGTCACGATCACCACCGCAACCGAAGACGCAGGTCAGCCGTCCGTGCAAGTGTGATTGCAAAGCTTCGAGGGCCTGCCGCAGTGCGTCGGGCGTATGCGCAAAATCGACAACCACCACCGGCAGTGCACCCTCGCCACCCAGACAATGCATGCGCCCCGGAACAGCTTGCATGATTTCAAGTTGATGCATGACCCTGTTCCAGGGCATACCCAACAGAGCCAGAGTGCCTGCAGCCGCCAGCAGGTTGGAGACGTTGAAGCGCCCCAGCAAACTGGTATGCAATCTGCCACCACCCCAGGGGCTGCAGATTTCCAGCACCATGCCGGATGAATCCATCTGTGCCACCCGGGCCGCCAGCTCGGCATTGCCGTTGGTGCCATAACTCAGCACTTCATGACCGGGGGACAACTCGGCGATCAGGCGGCGACCAAATTCGTCGTCACGATTGATTATGACGAAGCGGGGCTGACAATCCGTGAACAATTTGCGCTTGGCTGCAGCGTAGCGCTCCATCGAGCCGTGATAGTCCAGATGGTCGCGGCTCAGATTGGTAAATACAGCAGCCTGGAAGGCCACATCGGC
>JBGTHE010000342.1:0-3647 GCA_041746335.1 Lysobacterales bacterium
GGTTGCGACAACGATATCGACTCCGCGGCGTAACTGGCTGATCTGGGGATTGATGCTCACACCGCCATAAATTTCAACACTGCGGAAGGGCAGATGTCTGCCGTATCCCACAACGCTCTCATTAACCTGTGCCGCCAGTTCGCGGGTAGGCACCAGGATCAATGCACGCAAACGATGCGCCTGAGCTCCAGTTGGCTGTGCTGCAGCCTGACTGGATTGCAATTTCTGTAACAGTGGCAGGGTGAAGGCAGCGGTTTTACCGGTGCCGGTTTGGGCGCCGCCCAGCAAGTCATGACCGGCCAGGATTTGAGGAATGGCTTGCTGCTGGATGGGTGTAGGTGTCTCATAGCCCTGTTCATGAACAGCGCGCAGCAATTCGGCCGAAAGGCCGAGTTCAGTAAATAACATTGGAAAAATTCTCCGGGGTCGCCCTTCCCGGGCAAACTGCTTAAAGAGCTGCCGGGGGTCGGTCCAGGCTGGATTGTGTGAATTTCCGTTAGCGGAATGCATTCGGAAGAAGCCAGCACTGACCGAGAGCACTGGAACGGGGCGGACTATACCAGAAAGCAAACTCTCCTGTGCTGTTTTTATGCCTTAACTTCACCCAACTGAAGATAATGGACTCGCTGACCAAGTGTTTTCTAGCCCTCATTTAAAAAAACCCGCGATTCAAAATCGCGGGTTTCCTTTTTACCTCTAATTTGCCAGGCCTAAGACCTGGCAAATTTGCTTTCAGCTATACCGCCGGAATCCAAGCAGACCCATTCCCAGCATCAACAGGGCAAGCACGGCCATACCATACTGATTCAGAGTCGGGATGCCCTCGTAGAATACCGTGTTGGTGATGGTGCATTCGTCACCTTCACCCACCTGCGCCAACAGATTGGTGCAACCGTTGCTCACTTCAACTGACTGGTCCTGTTGCGACTCCTCAACTGAGCAACTGGTACCACCATCCCAATCAGGTATGACCATGGCGGTGTATTGCGCATTGGTCGTACCAGACTCATTGATGAACATGATGCTCCAGGAGTCATCTTCGTTCTGGTATGCCCCTTCCGAGATGATCACATTCTCACAGGTGAGCGTGAGCTTGTACCAGGGGTTGATGTCATGCCCAAGGGCGCCCTCTATTATCCAGTCCTTGTTGATAACGATCTGCACCGGATCATGAGTATTGGTGATTACGCACTCATGTGCTTTCTGGGAAACAATGCTTTTTCGGCAGTCGGGTTTGACCGTTCATCCGGGAACTACAGCTGTTCGATGTCGGATGGCAGGCGAGCAGCTCTTTTCAGCTGGCCTTTGGGTGCCAGCAGGTGCAAATCGCGGATCAGGATGAGTCGTGCGATCCATAAGCCAACAATCAACAGTGCCACAAAAGGTAACGCTGTGTTGGGCAATCCAATGGCAATGAAATCATAAATGCCGTGCAGGAAAGCAGTCACTGCGAGACTGATGAGGGTCACGGGTAGTAATGACTTTCCCTGCAGGTGAGCTTTGCCGATGTGATAACCCCAGATGGAGGCAAATACGATGTGGACGACGGGCCCGGCGAAACCGCGGGCATAAGCCTGGGCGGTGGTCAATGAGTCCAGATAGTGAATGTTTTCCACGGCCGAAAAACCCAGCGCGATGAAAGAAGCGTAGATGATGCCGTCGACGGGCTCATCAAACTCGCGAAATTTCAGCACGACGAGCAGGAACGGCAGGATTTTTACCGTTTCCTCAATGACACCGATAACCAGCACTGAGTATGCAAACAGCCCCGGCAAGTTGTTGGATGCCAGTGCGTAGGCATCATAACGCTGGTTTATCTGCCCCAGGCTCCAGTAAAAAAGTATTCCCAGATAGAATGAAAAAACACCCAGCAGAAAAGCCAGCAACAAATGCCCTGCAGGCTCCGGCAAATGTCGGTCAGCATGCCAGTGGTAAGCGGCCCAGAAAATCACCGGTAGAGCAACCGGCAGCAGACAGAGGACGTAATACAGGGCATCAGTTGGCATGGCAGGCTTTGTCCGGCTCGCTCATCGTCGCCCGGCAACGTTTCCTGCAGGGTGGCCCATCAGGCTTTCAGATTTCCCAGCCCTCAATTCAGATCAAGAGCTTTGTTGTAACGTAGGGCCTTCTTTTGGAACAGCATATCCAGTTCGCGTTCATAGACGATTTCAATCCTGACCCCCTGCGAGCTGGCGCGAACATCGACATGCTGCATCAGTTCGTCCATCTGGTTCAGGTTCAACATGCTGCTGACAGCCTGCTCTACCTGTTGGCTGCTTTCATAAGGCTGAGATTTGTGCTGGCTTTCTATACTGTCCAGCATCGAATCCAGAGTTTTTGATTCAATAAACTGCGGCACGTATTGAATGCCGAGATAAACACCATAGGCAAATATCGCAATGAGCACGATATTGCCCAAAAGCGATCCGCCGGTTTGGGCTTTGGGCTCTGCTAACATCATCACTTTGATCCTTCGCTTGCCGGATTGAGTGCTCGGGCCTGATTCTCATATCCTACGCAAGCGCTATGGGTTACTCAATGCGTTGCTGTTCCTTGCCGCCTCGAGAGCTGAACTCACAAACGCTTGAAATAAAGGGCTGACGGCCCTTCAAACCAGAAGAGATTCTGTTTCCTGCAATTGGCGCTGCTCGAAATAGCGTTCGCGACGCCCTTCGATCAGCGGCACATAGGACTGGATCGCCTCCAGCATGAAATCGCGGAAAATACGGATGCGTGCAGTGGTACGCAGATCGATATGTGACAACAGCCAGAAACCGCTGGCAGGATGTTGATAGTGAGTGGGTATGCGACGCAATTTGGCCGAGGCATCGCCCAATCCACAAGGCAGTAATGCAAATCCCAGGCCCTGGCGCGCCAGGTTGAAAGCCACATTCAGCGAGTTGGCGCGGTATCTGACCTGCATAGCAGGAAAATCGCTGCGCATCCATTCGGGTGCCGTGCGGCCTTCCCTGGACCAGGAGATACCCCCAACACTGGCTGGGTTGACCAGAAATTGCTGGTACAAGGGCTGGGTGGCGTAAACCGCATAGGCGAAATTCGCAATATGGGTGCCCAGCACATTGGGTGGTGGGTTATTGGTGGCACGAAAGGCCACGTCCGCATCGTGCACTGACAGGTCCAGCAAAGCTTCAGTGGCAATCAGGTCTATATCAATTTCGGGATAGAGTTGGGTAAAGGAATTCAGACCCGGCATCAGCAACCCTTGAATGCAGATGTCCGGTGCAGTGATGCGCAATTTGCCGTTCAATTCCTGCCGGTCTATCTGCACCAGCCGGCTGATGTTGTGCACCTCATCGGCAATGGTCTCTACAGAACGCATTACGGATTCACCCACCGGAGTGATAAACCACCCATTGCTGGAGCGATCGAACAGGGGCGCGTTCAAGGCTTCCTCAAGGGCGGTAATGCGACGCGATACGGTGGTTTGATTCACCCCCAGCTTTCTGGCTGCCGCGGTAAGCGTGCCACCGCGAACAATTTCCATCAGATAACGTAAGTCCTGCCAATTGATGGGCTGCATATTTGCATCCTCAAACTGCGATTTTAGATATTTACCTGCGTGAATGCAGACTCTATCTTAGAGCCTGTCACCGGATCAAGCACGAACCGGCACTGAAAACGGAGCA